>JAJQAR010000138.1 GCA_021203705.1 Prevotella sp.
AAATGCCGTTTTCCACCAATTTTTTTCAGCCAAAATGCCGTTTTCCACCAATTTTCCGATTAAGCGAATACAGAGCCAAACTTGCTTGAGCTATGTTGAGCGTGAGGAAAATCGAGCGTAGCTCAATTTGTCGATTAAGCGAATACAGAGCCAAGCTTGCTTGAGCTATGTTGAGCGTGAGGAACTTCACCGCAGGTAACTCTTAATTGCATAGCTTAGCGAAGCATTCAGTAATTTTGATAAATTTTGCAGTATTAAGTATAGGCATTTATCCGATAATTATTTGTATATTTGCACTTAATAAACCTTACATCCATATAAACGAAACATTATGAAAAAGTCAATATTGCTTTCCGCGCTTGCACTACTTGTTTGTTTATGCGCCTGCGCACAACCGAAAGCACAAACTGAAGAACAACAGAATGAACCTTCAAAAGTGTATTTCACAAAGGATATTTCTCCAGAATCACTGCTTAAAATATACAAGGCTCTTGGTGTTGAGGCAAAAGGACGGGTGGCTGTTAAAATCAGTACCGGTGAGGGCGGCAACAACCACTACCTCAAACCTACTCTTATTCGCAAACTTGTTGAGGATGTCAACGGCACGATAGTTGAGTGCAACACCGCATACGCTGGCTCTCGAAACACTATCGAGGAGCATTGGAAAACAATACATGAGCATGGCTTCGACTCGATTTTTACTGTTGACCTCATGGATGAGTACGGTGATATCCGCATACCCGTACAGGATGATAAACATATAAAATATGACATCGTGGGCGACCACATAGCAAACTATGATTTCATGATCAACCTCGCCCACTTCAAGGGGCATGCCATGGGTGGTTTCGGCGGTGTACTGAAAAACCAGTCAATTGGCGTCGCTTCTTCTGCTGGCAAGGCATACGTCCATTCTGCTGGTGTTACGGACAGTCCTGACGAGGTATGGGGCAAGATAGCGGAACAGGATGATTTTATTGAGAGTATGGCTTCTGCTGCACAGGCTGTTGCGGATTATTTCAAAGGCAACATTATTTACATCAACGTGATGAACAATATGAGCGTAGATTGCGACTGTGATGGACATCCTGCTAAACCAATGCTGAAGGATATGGGCATTTTGGCATCAACTGACCCAGTGGCTCTCGACCAGGCCTGCCTCGACAAGGTTTTCACCCACACGAGTGCAGAGGGCGATGACGAGAAACCGCTCATTGAGAGGATTAACCGACAGCACGGTACATATATCACCGATTATGCGGAGCAAATCGGGTTAGGCAGTAAAAAATATACTCTTATAGAGATAGATAATTAATAATACAAATAAAAACATTATGATTGTAACACCGCAGATTTTACTTATCGGAACACCGCAGATAATCCTCATCGTATTGGTAGTGTTGCTCCTGTTCGGCGGAAAGAAAATCCCTGAACTGATGAAAGGTCTCGGCAAGGGCGTGAAGAGTTTCAGGGACGGATTGAACGGGAAACCTGATGAGGAGACAAAGAATAAGGAGGAGGATGAGAAATAAAACAAATGGAATCCCCTCAACTATCTTTTTGGGAACATCTTGACGTTCTTAGAAACAGTATCTTGCGGATGTTGGCTGCCGCAGTAATCGCCGGCATCGTCGCTTTTTCGTTTAAGGAACAACTGTTTGATGTTGTTCTTGCACCCAGCAACAGTGATTTCATCGCTTATAGGTTGCTCAAAACAACACCTTTCAGCATTCACCTGATAAACACAGGACTGACTGAACAGTTCATGATACACCTCAAGGTGGCTGTGGCTGCGGGAATACTGATAGCATCACCATACTTGCTTTATGTGTTCTTCCGCTTCATTTCTCCTGCCCTCTACGAGAACGAGCGGCGATATTCCGTAAGGATTACGATTTCCGCTTATTTCATGTTCCTATTGGGCATAGTAATAAACTATTTCGTAATATTCCCCATCACTGTCCGTTTTCTTGGAACGTACCAAGTGAGCGAAATCGTAGAGAACTTGCTTACAATAAGCTCATACGTTGATACGCTCTTGGGAATGTGCCTCGTGTTCGGAGTGGTATTTGAAATTCCCGTAATCTGCTGGTTGCTGGCGTACTTCGGAATGCTCCGCCCTGAATGGATGTGCCGTTACCGCCGTCACGCCATAGTAGCAGTACTCATACTTGCAGCAATAATAACACCTACTACTGACATTTTCACGCTTATCATCGTGTCGCTACCGATTTGGCTGCTTTACGAGGCAAGCATACTGATTGTAAGAAATACCTGTAAAAATCTATCAAACAATGCTTAAGAAAATAAGAATAACTCTCGCGACAATAGTGTTCATTATTGTAACACTTCTGTTCTTCGACTTCACCGGCACACTGCAACATTGGTTCGGCTGGATTGCCAAAATACAATTCCTGCCTGCACTGTTGGCTCTTAACGTAGGTATCGTCGTGGCACTAATCGTAATAACAATTGTTTTCGGACGTATCTACTGTTCGGTGATTTGTCCTCTCGGTATCATGCAGGATATTATCTCTGCCATACACGGCAAGATAAAGAAAAACCGTTTCAGTTATTCACCTGAAAAGAAATGGCTGCGCTACGGTATGTTAGTAATATTTGTCGTTGCGTTTATAGCGGGTATCAACATCATTGTCTCTCTCCTTGCGCCATACAGTTCATACGGGCGCATTGCAGGCAATTTGCTCCAACCTATTTATATTGGGATAAACAACCTGTTGGCATATTTTGCAGAGCGCATGGACAGTTATGCTTACTACTCTGTCGATATCTGGATAAAAAGCGTTTCTACATTTATTATCGCTGCCGTAACATTTATAATTATCGCTATTCTTGCATGGCGAAATGGCAGAACCTATTGCAACACAATTTGTCCTGTAGGTACTGTCCTCAGTTTCTTCGCCCGCTTCTCATTGTTCAAAATCCGTTTCACTCCTGAAAAGTGCGTGGCTTGCAACCGTTGTGTTAAGAATTGCAAAGCGGCGGCTATAGACGTGAAAAACCATAGTATTGATTACAGTCGGTGTGTGGTGTGCGGCAACTGCATAGGAAAATGCCATGAGCATGGCTTGAAATATACCCTCAAAATACAAAGCCAGACGGCAAAGACTGCTGCAAATTCTTCTAAGGAGAATAAAGTTGACAACAACCGACGTGCGTTCCTCGTGGGAGCTGCTATCGCCACAACTTCGGCTATATTAGCGCAAGAGGAAAAACAGGTACAGGGAGGCTTGGCTGTCATTGAGGATAAAGTCGCACCCAACAGGAACACGAAAACCACGCCTCCTGGCTCTCTTTCTGCACAAAACATGGCAAAACATTGCACGGCTTGCCAACTGTGCGTTTCCGCTTGTCCTAACGGCGTACTGCGCCCATCGACTGATCTGTCGAAATTCATGCAACCTACAATGTCATACGAGCGTGGCTACTGCCGCCCAGAGTGTACTCGTTGCAGTGAAGTTTGTCCTACTGGTGCAATCAAACGCATATCCCTTGAAGATAAGTCATCCATCCAAATCGGCCATGCTGTGTGGATAAAGAAAAACTGCATACCAATAACCGACGGACAGTCATGCGGGAACTGTGCAGTGCATTGTCCTGTGAACGCAATAACAATGATTCCTATAAACCCTGATGATGAAAATTCACTCACTATCCCTGCCGTCAACGAGGAGCGTTGCATCGGTTGTGGCGCATGCGAGAACCTCTGCCCGGCACGCCCGTTCAGTGCTATCTACGTTGAGGGGCATGAGGTGCATAAGTTTGTTTGACAACTTAAAGTTTTTGTTTTTACATACGTTTTAAGTATTTAATTTCCAAACTTTTAAAAGGATATGAATATGAAAAATATAGATAGAAGAGATTTTCTAAAACTTCTCGGCGGTGGTGCTGTCGCTTCGTCAGCATTGCTTGCCGCATGCAAGAAGAATGATATTGTCAATACCACAAGCAATCGGGAGCCGCCTGTAGGAAAAATGACGTATCGGGTTGACCCTCACACAAAGAACAAAATTTCACTGCTCGGCTTCGGTATGATGCGCCTTCCCGTTGTCGATGACGTATATAACAATGACAAGAAAAGTGGGGACTCAGAGATAGACCAAGATACTGTCAACAGATTAGTTGACTATGCCATCGAGCACGGTGTCAACTATTTTGACACTTCTCCTGTTTATTGTCAGGGACTTTCTGAGCGTGCCACTGGCATAGCTCTTTCTCGTCATCCTCGTGATAAGTATTTTATTGCCACAAAACTTTCAAACTCTAATCCTGGCACATGGCCAAGAAAGGCTTCAATCGAGATGTACGAAAATTCTTTCAAAGAATTGCAAGTTGACTATATCGACTATTACCTGCTTCATTCGATAGGCGGTGGTGACGATGCTCTCGCTACTTTCAATGGTAGGTATATGGACAATGGCATGCTCGACTTTTTGGTGGAGCAACGGGAAAAAGGACGTATCAGAAATATCGGTTTCTCGTATCATGGTGATGTCAGTATCTTTGACTTGATGCTGCAATGGCATGACGAGGGCAGATACCACTGGGACTTCGTGCAAATCGAACTCAACTACCTCGACTGGCATTTTGCAAAAGAGATTAATCCCCGTAACACGAATGCGGATTATCTCTATGATGAATTGAAGAAAAGGGGTATCGCCGCCGTCGTAATGGAACCTCTGTTGGGTGGCAGACTGTCTAATGTTCCTGACGCTATTATCGCAAAAATGAAAACGCGTGAACCTGAAAGCAGCGTGGCAAGTTGGGCTTTCCGCTTTGCTGGCACGCCAGATGGTGTTCTCACTGTCCTCAGCGGTATGACTTATATGGAACATCTTAAGGACAACCTCCTTACCTATTCGCCTCTTAAACCTTTGACTGATGAGGAGAAGGCCTTCCTCGAAGAAATTGCCAACGACATATACAACCTCAAGAACATACCTTGCAACGATTGCAAATACTGCATGCCTTGCCCTTACGGTATCGACATCCCTGCCATTCTTTTGCATTACAATAAATGTATTAAAGAGAGCAATATGCCGAATAAGGGTACACAAGACCCAGACTACCGGCGCGCCCGACGTGCATTCCTCATAGGTTATGATCGCAGCGTTCCGAAACTCCGTCAGGCAAGTCACTGCATTGGATGTGGTCAATGCAGACCTCTCTGCCCGCAACGCATAAATATCCCCAAAGAAATGCGCCGTATTGACGATTTCGTTGAACGTCTTAAACAAAACAAAGATGAAATATAATGAAAAAGGCCCGCACGGGCTTTTTTCATTTGTATATCAGTGTACTGATTTTCTCTTTGTCAAACACTTCTCTTGCCACAACTTGAATATCTTCCGCCGTTATCTTGTCAATGTCCCTGAATAATGCGGTGATGTCTTTCTCCCAACCGTAATGCAGGAAACTTTTGCCGAAATCAAGGGCAAAACTCTCACGATTATCGCATGCCACACCGATTTGCCCCTTTATCTGCTTCTTAGCTGCTGACAGTTGGCTCGCCGTTAGCGGCTTTTGCATCACCTTGTCAAGCTCATGCCTAACTAATCTCAGGCATTTCCTGACGTCAGTGGGGTCACAACCGAAATAAGTGCACCATATCCCCGTGTCTGAATAGTTCACAGTAGTACTCTCAACTGTATAGACAAGTCCGTGCTTCTCCCGCAACACCACATTCAGTCGGGCATTCATACCTGGCCCGCCTATCATGTTGTTCAGAAGATACAACGCCATACGTTTCTTGTCGTGCACATCATATCCTCTGTTTCCTATCATCACATGTGCCTGATGGGTGTTTTTCTCCACCATTAACTCCTTCGGAACGTATGTTGGAATAGAAAACTTCGGCTTCACGTTTATCAACGGTTTATTATTCGGAAAGTCGCTTGTTGCCTTTTCCAAAATCTTCACGAGTTTCTCAAACTCGATATCTCCGTATGCGAAGAATATGGCATTCTCTGGTTTGTAGAATTTTCCCGTGAAGCACAGTATATCGTCATGTGTATATTCCCTCAACCTTTCAGCACGTCCAAGAATATTGTGCCCAAGCGGATGACCTGCGAAAATGGCATTCTCAAACTCATCGTATATCAACTCTGACGGTGAGTCGTTGTAACTCTCTATCTCATCACATATAACTTCTTTCTCCTTCTCCAACTCCAAAGGTGGATACACGCTATGGAACACCATATCTGTAAGCAAATCTACGGCAAGTTGCAGGTGGTCTTTGAGAATGGCGGAATAATACACCGTATCTTCCTTGTTGGTGAAGGCATTCAGATCGCCCCCTACCCTCTCAAGACAGTTAAGCACCTGCATCGATGTGCGC
>JAJQAR010000304.1 GCA_021203705.1 Prevotella sp.
CCTCCCAGGTATGTGTAATGCAGATTCTCAAATTAGGTGGCGAAAACAGGAAAATCGTGAGATAGTCATTTTGATACCAATATTTTGATTCTGTATAAAGAAAGGGTGTGCCAAAATCTATATTTACACACCCTCTTTTTTGTTAGCGTTACTTGATTACTTTCAGTACACGAGGACAGATACCCTTGCCACTTACGTTGAGCAGCAACATTCCTGTCGGAAGTCCTGAAAGAGATGTCTCTGATGATGTCAACTTGTGGGAGAACAGAAGTTGGCCGTCAGTTGAATATACATTCAACATGCTCCCAAGTGCATTCTCACTGATGTGGAGCGTGTTGCTTGCCCTGTCGTAACTGATTTCTGGTCTTTCCATGCTGATCACCGTACCGATACCATTATTTGATGAATCTTCATCATAATCTCCCATAAGGGTGTTCAGGTAAACTTCCAATGCCGTGTAACCGTCTTCGCAAATGGTGTTGCGGTCTTCGGCATTATTAGGATCCAGCTCGTGTGCATTTTCCCACTCGTCAGGCATTCCGTCACCGTCTGTATCTAATGGTACTGTATAATCAGTAGAGTAGTCAAAGAAGCCCTCTGCATCGGTCTCAAGGTCTATGATACCTTTCAAATGTGATACTGAACCAGTGTATGTGCAAGTTCCATTTTGTAAATCACTGATGATACGCTGCTCCACTTTATCACGGTTTACCGTTCCTACCTTGTTCACGATAGTATTATAAGCCTCATCCGCAGTCTCATAGTCATATATCATGTAATCCTCTGGAACGTATGTCGGATATTTGCCTTCTATCAATGAGTAACGATAGTAAGGTGTTTGTGTTACTATACGCTCATCCACCCGTATATCATCAAGGGTGTAGTGCTCAACTGATACTGCTGTCCAGTTGTCGGCTGTTGCCGCATCATTGCCTTCCATCACGTTTCCGTTGATATACCACTTTGCAGGTCCCCATGAAGTGGCGCCTTCACGGGCATAACTTGAAAGTACAAATTTTGAATTTGAAGGACTTTCCGGTCCTGGCTTGTAGTAGTTATTCATGAAGTTGCACTCATGAGCAGAGTTCAAACCGTTATAGTTACTAATATCAGCAGTGTTCTCACCACCATAACAAGCGGTTGATGTACCCCAGTTGAAGTTCACATTGTTGATGTATTCAAGGAATACCACGTAGTCCTCGCCGCGTGCTCCATTGAAACGCGGACTTCTACTGTGGTTGTTGGCGAGCAGGTTGCGGTAATATGTGGCTGGAGAACCTCCCCATTGACTGGCATAACCACGTGCGCCCTTAGAGTGTCCGGCATTGTAAAGACCTTCATGCACGATACAGTTCTGAACGGTGAGGAAATGACTGTCTTGTGTGTCCATAACTTCCTCAACCGACCAACCGAATGAGCAGTGGTCTAAAATGTAATTCTCACAGTTCTCTGCTCCAATTGCACTTTCCATATATACATCACCATTTGAATCCAATTGTCCTATGCGGAAACGTACGTTACGTATGATGAAGTTCTCTGAACCACCTAAATTTAATTTGTCGTGCGTAATTACGATACCATCGCCGGGGGCTGTCTGACCGGCAAGTGTCCAGTCGGCACGCGCTACTTTTAATGGAGCTTTCAGACTTATCTCTCCACTTACTGCAAAGACGATAGTGATAGGCTCATCTGGATATTGCTCAAATGCCCAGCGCAAAGAGCCTTCTCCACTGTTATCAAGATTTGTTACGGTAACTACCTGACCGCCACGACCGCCTGTGGTATATTTTCCGAAACCTTCGGCTGTCGGGAATGCAAGCAGAGGTGATGGCTCTGCCACAACAACGGCATCAGATGTAACACCATGTTTGGATACGCTGCGTACCTTATATTCCGAATCGTCATCTGCATCCTTTGTATATGAGGCATCCTCAACAAAGGCTATAAACTCATCATTCTTGTAAATAAGATACCCCACTGCCATATCATCACTCTCCCAAGTGAATCCTGCGTCGCTGATAGTGAAGTTTGTCGGTGCTGCCGCTCCATTCAATATTTTGGCATAATCGAATGGCACATCAGACATTTTTGCGAAGAGGAATTCTGGGTTCATGTACGCCTCAACCTCCTCATCGGTTGCCTGATTACTGAAAGAGGCACGTGACGATGTGTCAATAAGATTGCCATCTGTATCAACATTCTTGTATTCAAGATAAGAACATTTATCTTCGTTACCATTCCATGCTAACCACCCGGCAGAGTTGATATGACTGCCAAGGGTGCATTGCAAGAACATTGTACCGCATTTCTCTTTCCAGGGACGACCAAGATAGTAGGCACCGTCGGCTACTCCATCTTCTGCCGTGATGTTACAGTTGCGGAAACATAAGCCAGCATAAAACGGACTATGGGTCAGTTCAGGATAGCGGGCAGTTATCATGGTAACAGAGGCATCACCTGCCGCCGTTATATAACCGCCTCCTTTGATACAACGTATCTCACAGTTCTCAAACCACTCCAAACCACTGTCATATATGAAATCAGTGGCTCCCTCAATGGTACAGTTCGTGAAATAGCCTCTTGAACTGACATTCGACTTATAAGTATCCTGATAACCGCTCAACAGGCAGTTGTTGAATATGTGTGCATCGCCATTGGTGTAAAGGGCCTCTGCCTGTCCTACATTGCCGCTCGTGTTTTGAATCGTCAGGTTTTCCGCATAGAAACGGGAAGTGAACACATTCAGGGCAGCACAGTCGTTGTATGTGTTGCTGGAGTTGCTGCTGCCACGGTCGACGGAAGACGTGAGTATTGTTGTCTCCTTATCCTCACCGATAAGACTGATGTACTTGTCGTGACTGTCTTTCGTTCCGCAGTAAATGTTCTCATCGTATGTGCCAGGACGTATATAGATTATTCCTCGAGACCCATTTGGCACGGCATTTATGGCAGACTGAATAGTGGCATAGTCGCCTGAACCATCTTGGGCTACAGTCTCCAATACTATCGGTGCATCAGCATCAGGTGCGGTGTCTTCAGTTTCATCTTCCGATTCATCACCTGTAATATTGTCAAGGTCTGAAAGCTCTCCCACATCACTTACAGGATTATTACGAGCATATTCTGCCTGCTCTGCGGTTATCTCATTTCCGAAAATACGTACCTTGTGTACACGGGGGGCTTGGAAGTTTTCGCTGTAAGGATCTACTGCCGTGCCGGATACCGTCTTTCCAAGGCTATCCACTTGTACCAAAGTCTGACCATTGTCGCCATCCCATACACGCCAACGGATTGACACATCACTTGCGTCAATCACGTTCTCCATGAAATAGCCCTGGTCGCTGAACACTGTGTAACCTTTCTTGTGCTGTTCCGAACACATCCATACAAGAGGTTCCCAATCATTGTCTCCAATTTTATAATCGCACTTGATACCGCGCCCCCAAGAGGTGGATGACCATGACCACTGCACACGATCCACATATGGGATATGGTCTATCTCCATCCAACCGTGCATACTTATTTTGTTCCTTAGTGAGTCGCGTATGTATCCATCACGGCACATCTGCACGAAACCTGCCTCTCCATAAATAGGAACACCATTGGAATCGTACTGGATGTTGTCCTCAAGGTAATAGGTATGTCCTGGTACCGTCCAGTTGTTGTAGGTATCATCGCTGTTTCCTGTGCAATCAGTACCTTCATAATATTGACGACAGAAAGCTGCCGTTGCACCGGCATAGCCGTTATACGACTCTTTTGTGGCAAATATGCAGTTATGGAACAGCACAGGATATGTAATATCCGTACCTCCGTTTGCCGGTACTTCGATTACAGCATTGACATAGCCGCCATCATCGTATGAAGGACAGTCAACTCCCGTACTACCTGTCCACGTATTTGGCCAAGTGGTATCGCTGAAATTAATGTTTATAATCTTGGTATATGCCGTTGTGTCACCGCTCCACTGCTCAACCACTGATTCCGGGTCAAGACTGCCTTCAATAGTCGCATGCATTGGCAAAGATACAACAAACATAACCATTGCCATTAACAATAGTTTCTCATGTACTTTTTTAGGTAATTTCATATTAAATATTATTGATGTCTGATAAATCTTTTCTATGAGAAAAATTAAGGGCGTGACTTTTTGAGTTTTGACACGCCCTCATTTATACGAGAATTTTAACAAAAAGATTATTTGACAACAATCTTCTTGCCATTCATAATGTACAAGCCCTTGCTAAGACTACCCTTGTTAGTGCCAAGATAACGGCCGTCGATAGAATAAATCTTGTTGTCTGCAGAAGTTGCAATGCTTGTGATACCCTTGATACCTGTATTCTCTCCCGGAGCAAAGCTAATCTGGTGCATAGCCAAATTCTTGTTTGCACCACCGATAAGGAGATACTGGCGACCTGCTGTTACATCACCATATACGTATGCCGGAGCTTTTGATGGGAGATCTGGTCTTGTAGAATTATCATCAGTACCTGCGTGACAGAATGTGTAGATATTCACCCAACCCCTGTTTGTATCTGCCTCAATTTCCTCCTCGGTAGGCATCTCGTAAATACCGATTGAGCGGCTGTTGTCACCAGCATAAACTCCGAAACCTAATTGACCGTTAACGGCAGGAGTAACTTTATACATACCTTGACCACCTGATGCATAGTCAGCAGGATCATCAATAAATATATCATCTGGTAAAGTTTGAGTAAGAGTTGAGCCTAAGTTCATGAATGCAGTGTACTCCGGGAAATCTGCCTTAATGTCTGGCATTTTGCCACCAGCACCAGTCGTTCCGATATAAGAATCGGCAGTAGCAGTCTCAATAGTGAGATCATCACTTGAATAAAGAACTACGCCAGCAGCCATTTTGAAAGACCAGTTTTCTCCATCACCAGAGTCAGTAAAGCCAGCTGCATCTCCAACTGCTGCTGCAAAAGCGGTAGCATCTTCTAATGAAGCGGTAATGGCATAGATCGTGTCATTTAGTTGTGTCAAAAGGTTCATAGTTGATCCGCTTTCACCTTGATTATTATCACCACCTTCACTGCCTGCACTTTCTCCGTTGACACATGAATAATAGTTGTCAGAGGTCATAGCGGTGTATTTCATCTCATAGAAATAAAGATTCTCACCTGTGCCACCTGCAAATACCCAATACTCATGGTCTTTTGTCAAGTTAACAATTGAAGTGTGGGTTTTTTGAATTGTACCATCATCACCCAAGTTGGAGGTAACAGTATTTGCCATAATGTACTGACCATCCTCATCGTTAGCTGTTGCATCAAAAACATACATAGTAAAATTCTTTCCACCACGGTCGTAAGACGTCAATAATACACCACTTACTTTTGGAGTAACCTTGAATACAGCGTAAGGCTGTTTCATACCCTCATAGAGACCATCGAATGAGAAAGGAGCATCATTGGAATCATCACCAATACTTGAGCCCATCGAAGAAGCAATTACAGAATTACCCTCACCTGTGGTATAAGGAGTTACGTTTGAAGCGACAGGGATTTCGATAGTAATATCATCGTTGTCAGCAAAAACATAGTTATCTGGCAAAACATAACCGTATTCGTATGAGCCCCATAAAGCCTCATAGCCTGCTGCCTCAGCCTCATCAATTGTAGGCCATACAATCTCAGTGTCGAATGTACCGTATGCCTTGTAGTATTCATCACTCGTCATTGGGCAGAAACTCATACCATAGAAATATAGGTTCTCACCTGTACCACCTGCAAATACCCAATACTCATGGTCTTTTGTTATATCAACAACAGAAGTGTGAGTCTTTATGATTGTACCATCATCGCCCAAGTTGGAAGATACAGTATTCGCTAAAATGTACTGACCATCCTCATCATTTGCTGTTGCATCAAAAACATACATTGTGAAATTTTTTCCGCCACGGTCATACTGCATGGTTAATCTACCGCTAACTTTTGGAGTAACCTTAAATACAGCGTATGGTTGTTTCATACCCTCATAGAGACCATCAAATGAGAATGGAGCATCATTACTGTTGTCTCCTATGCTTGAACCCATTGAAGAGGCAATAACTGAATTACCTTCTCCCGTTGTGTATGGAGTAACGTTTGAAGCGACAGGGATTTCGATAGTAATCTCATCGTTGTCAGCGAAAACATAGTTGTCAGGCAACACATAACCATACTCGTATGAACCCCACAAAGCCTCATAACCAGCTGCCTCAGCCTCCTCAATAGTCGGCCAGGTAATAGTAGTCTGTGCGCTCATGCTCATAGTGCAGAGAGCAACAAAAGCCAAAGTAAATAATTTTTTCATAAACATTAATG
>JAJQAR010000387.1 GCA_021203705.1 Prevotella sp.
GTATAGGGTTCGGTCGGATATACCCAATTCACTGGCTGCCTTTTTCCTGTTACCACCGTTGCGTTCTAAGGCTTTCTCCACCATCTGACGCCCGATATTCTCAAGGTTCAGGTTCTCAGGCTCTGTTGTAACAGATGTTACTTCTTCTGCATCATCATATACGGTAGGGGTGATGTGCCTGTCTTGCTGACTGTTGGAGATGATAGCGGGATAGTTGTTTTCCGTTTGCGTTATCTGGTGAGTTCCTGCTGTGTCAAGTTGCTTTTTCAGAGAGCTCATTTCACGGCGTAACTCACTGACATTGCCACGCAGCTCATACAAAATTTTGTACAGCAGTTCACGCTCGCTTTCGTAAGAATGGCTGCCGCCACTACTGATGGTTGAGAGCTGTGTGCTCTCTGTATCTTCTGGAATGAATTTATGTATATCCTCAACATCAATCTCACGGTTTTTACTAAGTATGGACATCTGTTCCGTGATGTTTTTCAACTGTCTTACGTTACCAGGCCATTTGTATTTCAGCATCACCCGTTTTGCATCATCGGTCAGCGTGATTTTTGGCAAATGATATTTCTCTGCCATCTGCATTGCGAACAGTCTGAACAATAATAATATGTCTTCACCGCGTTCACGCAGAGGGGGAATCTGAATTGGGATGGTGTTTAGGCGGTAGTACAGATCCTCACGGAAACGCCCCTCACTGATTGCCTTACGTATATTTATATTTGTGGCAGCCACTATCCTCACATCGGTTTTCATTATTTTCTGTCCGCCGACACGTATATATTCACCAGTCTCGAGCACACGAAGCAATCTTGCTTGTGTGGCGATAGGCAACTCACCGACTTCATCCAAGAAAATAGTACCCTTGTTTGCCACACCGAAATAGCCTTCACTTTCACCGATTGCACCAGTAAACGAGCCTTTCTCATGTCCGAACAGTTCGCTGTCGATAGTACCTTCAGGAATAGAACCGCAGTTTATCGCGAAATACTTCTCACGTCGGCGGGGAGAGTTGTCATGAATCATCCGTGGTATTATCTCCTTACCGACACCGCTCTCACCGATTATAAGTACAGACAAATCCGTTGATGCTACCTGCATGGCAACATCAATCGCATGGTTCAATCCCTCGCAATTCCCTACGATATTGTACCTTTGTTTTACCTTTTGTAATTCTGTCGTATTCATTCAACTGACAAAATTACACAAATTTCTCCAAACACTGACAAATTTTCTGAAAATTCAAACTTTGTTAACCTATGTTGAATGCACACATTTGATGTATAGAAACAATTACAGGCTATCCAGATAGTTTATTAATTGGTTGACCGTTATGGCACCTTCCATAGGGTTGTCTTCAAACACCATATAGTAATGGTAACCTGATCCGGCGAGGTCAGCCCATTTGTTGCCAAGCCAGATTTTGTTTCTTGTGTCCTCATTTTTAAGATGTTCGCCCTTAGTTTCAACCATCACCGTGTGGAAACTCTTTGTCCGCACGATAAAGTCAGGGTAATGATTTATGAAACCGTTAATGCAGAACTCCTTTCTCTCTTGGTTACGGTGCCAAAAGAGCACATTGTCTCTGTCGGCAATGGCGGAAATCACTTTGTTCTCAAAATTGTTTCCGCTTTCCTCTGCCACATATAAACCTTTGTCTACGGATTTCAACTCATGTTTTGTGATTGTAACTTTTTCAAGTAATTTATAAGACGGTCTTACCTCAATCCGCCCTGTATTTATCCATTCCACAAATTTGTTTTTCCTATGCTTCTCCAAAAGGCTGTTGATTTTCAGCAATATTATATCCTTAGCCTCGCTAATGTGGTCAAAGAAATAAAGTAGTTTGTTCTCATCCAAATGTTGTATTGTTTTCAGTACATATTGCCTTATATGTGTTTCCGCCACGCAGTTCAGACTTTTACCTGTCATCCTTGCAATATTTGTTGCCAGTCGTTCCCTCTGTTTTTCTGTAGGTTGACTGATGAACTGTCGTCTGAACTCTTCTAACCCTTTTGCGTTATAGCTCATCTTAGGCACGTAGTCATCCCCGCTTTTTTGCAGGTCAATTAGTGCAGACTGTGCGTCATATACGGTAAAGTCAACGTTAGAGTCTTGCGACAGCAGGTCGAAGCCCTCAGACAGCATTTCAGGATTCAGACGTTCCATACAGTCATCATCAAACATATTTTTATGAGCCGCTTTCTTCATGAATACAGGCAATATCAGTTGCTTGGCTTCTTCGGCATAGTCGTCTTGCATCGGGTATGTATATGTGCTCATATCTGGTATGGTGTTTGTTTCCTCTGTTGTCTCATCCATTTGATGTTTGTATTCCTCGCCCATCTTCCTCGCCTCGTTTTCCACCTCATCCACATCAACGTTTTCAGGCTCGTCTATTCTGTCCTTTATGGCATTTTTATCTTCCTCTGTAAGTTCAAATATATCTTGCTGCTCTGCTTGGTCCGTGGATGGAACAACTGTATTAGATGTATTGTCAAAGAGGTTAAATTGTCCATCAGGTTCTACGGAAGGAGTTTCGGGATAGCTGCCTATTTGCATGGCAGTATCATTGGATTTAGGCTCGTCCATATCACGGAAGTCTTTTCTGCTGTAACCTAACCTGATCATTGAATTGACTATTCTCTCGACGGTTTGCGTGAAGTCGGCGGAATTAGTGAACACATACGACATATTAAGAAGTTCATCAGCATGCTGTGTAGTGTAAGGCTGCCGCAAGATTCTTCCCAATATCTGTTCCACTTCCACCGAAGATGTGCGGTTGGCGAGTGTGGCAAGAATGTAGGCGAAAGGGCAGTCCCAACCCTCTTGCAGTGCATTCACGGTGATTATGTAGCGCACGGGACATTCACTGCTTAAAAGGTCGATGCCTTTCAACTCGTCTTTCTCTGCTGTCTTTATTTTTATCTGTTCTTCTGGTATTCCGATATCCACCAGTTCTTTCTTTATCTTGTCGAAAGTCATATTGTAGTCGGATAATTTCGGTTGTGCCTGGAACAATACTATCGGGCGGATGTACCTGCCTCCGTTTTGCTCAGTTTCCAACGCATGTTTCTCTAAACTTCTGCGCATCAAAATCGCATTCTTGATCACATCAGCAGCCGAGCGTTTGTTCACAACCAATACCGGCAGTTTCACCATATTTTCCCTTTTCAGCGACATGGCATCCACGAAAGAAATCACATTGTTGTTCTCTTTCGGTGTGGCTGTCAGTTCCAATATGAAGCGAGGAGAGAGGTTGTTAAGCATTTCCACACGCAAGTCTGCACCAAATCTGTGACACTCGTCAACAATCACGAGAGGGTTCTGCTGCGCTATCACCTGTATCAACGCTGTTTTGTCGGCACCCTCTATCATTGCTTTCGGGCGAGTATAATAGTTGGCGTGTTCCATAAGATTGCCGTTCTCACGGTAGGCACGAGGCTTCATCTGTTCCTGCGACTTGGCAGACTTCGTTTTCTTCACTGTCTCGACAAACGACTGCACACTAAGCACGAATATCGTAAGGTTTTCCTTCATATTCGCAGGACTTATACCTTGAGCCGCCAAAGCCGCTTCCTTGTCAACCACCACCACGTGATGTGCGAAAAGCGCATCTATTTTCTGCCTGTAAGGATGGCGAGGGTCTTGCAGATTTCGTAAAGTTTGTTTAAGTATGGTGTCGCTGGGCACAAACCACGCAACTACCTTGTTCTCATACATTCCTGCTTGTAAGTTGTTGAAAATGGTTTTCAATGCGTTGCATGCCATGAATGTCTTTCCTCCTGCCGTTGGCACTTTCAGCGTCACACGAGGCACTCCTTTGACACTGTCAACGTATGGACGCACATATTTGCTGCCAAAAAGACTGAGATCCACACCTCTTTGACGCCAGTAGTCGGCATATATTTCAGAAAGACTTTTGCCTCCTTTGTTCAGCAATTCCACGTAATCCTCAAGGTCGTGGAGAGCCTGCTTTTGATATTTTTTCAGTTCCATACGGTCAGAATTTGTTTATGTCGCGCGGTATCTTCTTAAACTCAATACCCATTTTAGCAAGTTGCTCATTGCTCATAGTGCAGATGTCGGCATATACTACATAACGCTCTGCCTTTTGTGGATCGATTATTGAGAGTGTGTCTTGTGATAGGGTGGTGAGGCTCTTAGGCTTGTAATAGAAAAAGTAGCCTGTTCCATCGAGATAGTCAAGCAGATATGGAAAATCGGTGTCACGCTCTCTATTGAGTGGCTTGTGCGTTTCGGAGTAGAAAATATACTGCCGCAGTTTCTCATCTTCGACGGCAGGGTTCAGTTCCCCCTCATTAGTGAAGATAGGCTGCCCAAGTTCGTAGAAGTCAAACTCTCCGCCAAGCCCTTCAACTTTGTTTGTGTGAGTGCCTATAACTTTCAGATCTCCATCTTCTACTGTCATTTTCAGAGTGTCGTACTTGCCACGGTTCGATTTTACCACACTGTCTGCCTCTGCCATTATAGTTTGGGCTTTGCGCAGATTGGACACAGTAATTTTTTTCTTGTACAATTCCACTTTGACATTTCCTTTGAACGTGTAGCCCTTCATCACTCTACGCATCCTTTCTGCCGTTGTTGTCTCGGCATAGTCCATCAATTCCACAAGAATGAATTTCCTCTTTCCTCCATCCTTGCTGTTCGCCAATAGAGTGGCATGGCCCGAGGTACCGCTGCCAGCACAACTGTCAAGCACTATGCTGTCCTCCTTTGTAGCTATCTTTAGAATACGCTCCAACAACCTTGTTGGCTTTGGAGTTTCAATTGGACTTGTACCATTGAAAATGCGTAGCAACTCTTTTTTAGCTTCATCAGTATGGCCTACTTCCTTGAATTCCCAAAAGTTTGTTGATATTCTATCTCCAGCATCATCGGCATAAACTTTTCTTCGCATACCACCTTTTCCGCCTTGGGTGAAATAAAATCGTGGCCATGGTCCCTTATCGTAAATTGTCTGTGCCTTTTGCCTTGCTGTTTCCAATGGCTCATCTAAAACTATGGCTTTCACTCCTTTGCGTATTTCTTCTGCTGTTATGCCGCACACTTCCGCCCGTCGCTCATCATCGTGTAAGTCCTCCAACTTGTAGCTACACCAACCTTTCAAATACTCCAACATTTGCTCTTGACTAAATCGCCAATGGGCATTGCTTGTGGGATAAAATATTTCACCAGTGAATGGATGTTGTATAGCATAAACCATTCCTTGATGACTTCTTGCATCTGAAGCTGTTGGTGCTCCACTCATCCACTTGCACCTGTCCCCATCGGGATTTTTGTATGCCGCATCCATCTTTTCCGTCCGTTCCAAACCATTTGGTTTCCATTTAGGTTTTTTCCCGAACACGAGTAAATGCTCCACCTCTACAGGAATACTTTGCGAGTCGTTACGGACTGAGTACGTTCTCTGCCAAGCTATATCAGCCACAAAACAGTTAGTGCCGAAAATCTCGTTCAGGATATGGCGCAGTGATGCAGACTCATTGTCATCTGAAGAAACAAAAAGAGATCCTTCTGACGTAAGTAACTGCCTGAGCAGGCAAAGGCGTGGGTACATCATGCATAGCCACTTGTCGTGGCGTGTGAAGTCATCATCCTCTTTTCCTACCACTTCGCCTAACCAGCGAAGCATCTGTGGGTCATTGGCATTATCGTTATACACCCATCCTTCATTTCCTGTGTTGTAGGGTGGATCTATGTATATGCAATCCACTCTGCCTTCATATTGTGGCAAAAGAGCTTTCAGTGCCTCTAAGTTGTCACCATGAATAATCATGTTTCCACTGTGTGTCTCGCTCTTGTCGCTCTCGTTGTTAGCCCGAAAACCATATTTGTGTTCAAGCGTGCGGAATGGCACCTCCAAATGGTGATTGACAACCTTCTCTCTACCTATCCAGTGCAGTGTGGGCATATCTTACTTGATTTTTTGTTGCTTGCAAAACCGTTGCGCCCGAAATTTTTGTTGTATTTCGGAAATAAAACAGAGTGAATATCTTTTGCAAGGTCATAAAAGATTTTCAATCATAACTGCATTATTATTGCATTCGGCAAAATGCTATTTTTTCATGATTTTGGAAACAAAAATGTCA
The DNA here is from genome assembly GCA_021203705.1 of Prevotella sp. Taxonomy (GTDB): domain Bacteria; phylum Bacteroidota; class Bacteroidia; order Bacteroidales; family Bacteroidaceae; genus Prevotella. Next base: position 6,117 of record JAJQAR010000387.1, read on the forward strand.
TGATAATGGCATAACCTATGCTAATTTTTGGCATATTTCATCAAAATTTAGCTAAATGAGAAAAAACAAAGAAAAATTAGAAAAAAGCAAGGAAATAGGATAATTCTTTATATTTTTGCACTACAAAAAGATTTCAAAAACATACAAAATTACGCCCTAATTTCCGAACTAAAACATTGTAATATCTCTTATTAAATGTAGTATAGGTG
>JAJQAR010000261.1 GCA_021203705.1 Prevotella sp.
TCCATACCTAAGTGCCTTGTGGCGTATTTTCTGAAATCGTTCATAATGAATATTTTAGTCTATTTTTAATGGCATAAAAAAGAGATTGTTGCCCTTTTCCCTGCGTTCTTTGGAACAAAGATAAGAAAAAAAGTCGACAACCTCCTTAATATGGGGAAGTTTTTTACAAAAAAATTATTATTCTTCTTGCATCATCTTGTTAAATTCATCCAAAGTTGCCGTTTTGGGGTTCAGTTTTACCACTTTTTTGAGCACTTCGGTGAGTTTGCGGTCAATAGTGCGGTCGATAAGATAATCCATACTCTCGCTTTTCTTCAGCATATCGTCGGCATAGTTGGAGATGTATTCGTCTGGCACATTGTTCATGCCATACTGGGCAAACTGAGCACGGGCTGCCTCTTTCGCCGTCTCCTTAATGTCTGCATTCTCGATCTTCACATTGTTTGCCGTAACAAGCTGCTCTTTGATAAGGTGCCATGTCAGCTCCTTGATACTTGCATCATAGTTCTTGTCAACATACGCCTTGTCCTTATCCTTGTTGTTGTTCAGCATTATGCGCTTCATAAGGTCGTCAGGATAAGTGAGCGTGCCTACTTTCTGCTCAAGATACTTGCGCACGTCCTTGATGAACTTGTAGTCGGAGTCGGTATCAAACTGCCTCTTCAATCCTTCAGCAATCTTCTCACGGAACTCTTTCTCGTCTTTTACCACTCCTGTCCCAAATACACTGTCAAAGAGAACCTGGTCAACAGGGGCTTTCGTGTAACGGGAAATCTCGTTAATCTGATAACTGAAATCAGAATTTAGGTCTGCAACCTGATCCTTCTCTATCTTCAACAGGGATGAAATCTCCACATCACCTTCTGGATATGCTTTCTTGGGGTTGAATGTTATGATGTCTCCTACTTTCGCCCCCTCGAAAAGTTTTTTCTGTTCTTCCACCTTAATATATTCAGGCAACATAATAGCTCCTTCTGACACGATACCGCCTTCCTTAGTATTGCCGTTCTCGTCAAGCTCCCTTATATCACCTTTCAGCATATCATTCGGCTGGTATTCCTCCACCTTGTCATAATGACCGGAACGCGATGCGTACATATCAACGTTGTTGTCGATAACCTGCTCGTCTATATTAATGGTGTAATAGTCAATCTCATCTTTGTCTGTCAATTCTGCCTTGAACTCTGGCTCTACGGCGATGTCAAACATGAAGGTATATGGCGGTTCTTTCTTCAGGTCCACAGGTACCTGCTTCTCCGACGGCAGCGGTTCTCCCAATATATTGACTTTGTTTTCCTTCAAGTATTCGCGCATCTTCTCTTGAAGCACCCTGTTTATCTCGTCAAGCTTTATGGCAATGCCAAACTGCCTCTGTATCATGCCCATAGGAGCCATGCCAGGGCGGAAACCCGGTATATTTGCTTTCTTGCGGTATTCTTTAAGTGCCTTCTGTACACCTTCCTGATAATCAGCCTCTTCTACTGTCATTGTCAGCAAACCGTTTACTTTGTCGGGATTTTCAAATGATATTTTCATCTTATATTGATGTTTATTGTTGTTAATGATTTTGCAATTGAGGTGCAAAATTACTGATTATTGGCGGAATTTCCAATTTAATGAAAGAAAAAGTGATGATATTTTCATTCTTCATTCATTTTTAATTTTTAATTTTGCAAAACATTACTGTGGTGACTCTAAACCCACACATTCGGTTTGCCGCATTGAATTCTTAACTCTTAATTCTTAATTCGAACCATGTTAGTCTCCGTCATCCTTCCCTTGCCTCTACACGGCACTTTCACCTATTCCGTTCCTCCGTCTATGGAGGCAGATGCTGAACAGGGTAGGAGGGTGCTTGTGCCCTTGGGAAAGAGTAAGACATATATCGGATTAATCGTAAGAACTCACAACGAACAACCTTCGTTTCACGTGAAGGACATCAATATGGTGATTGACGATGCTCCGATAATAACCGAAAGACAGTTGGAGTTGTGGAATTGGATTGCTGATTATTATATGTCTCCCATTGGTGATGTCCTCACTGCTGCGTTGCCAGGCGGATTAAGGACGTTGGACTCGTACAAGCCCAAGTTGGAGACCTGCGTTGACCTTGCGCAAGAATATCGCACTGAACAGGCTCTGCATATCGCCTTTGATATGCTGAAACGTTCTGACAGACAGAAAAAAGTTTTTGCCGATTTCCTTGCTATGAGTCATTGGGACAGCATAAAAGGTAATGTTTCCTGTCAAACGGTTGAAGAGGTTACGAAAGACGAACTGATTAATACTTCGCATTGCACGGCGGCGGTTTTCAAGGCTCTTATTGACAGGCATATCCTTACCACCTACGAGCGTGAGGTGGGAAGGCTGAACAATGGCGGTGAACCACATCTCGATGCTGTCAAAAAATTGAATGATGTGCAGCAGGAGGCGTACAACAATATTTTATTCAACTTCCTCAAAAAGAATGTCATCCTCCTGCATGGAGTAACGTCAAGTGGCAAGACGGAGATATACATCCACCTGATCCGTCAGGCGTTGGAGCGCAAGCAACAGGTGCTTTACCTTCTGCCGGAAATCGCACTTACCGTGCAGATACGCCAACGTTTGCAGGCGATATTCGGCAATAAACTCGGTATCTATCATTCTAAATACTCTGATGCGGAGAGGGTGGAGATCTGGAAGAAACAGATGTCGCAGAACCCTTACGATGTAATCCTTGGCGCACGCTCTGCTGTACTGCTGCCATTCCAAAATCTTGGTCTTGTGATTGTCGATGAGGAGCATGAGAATTCTTTTAAACAACAGGATCCTGCTCCACGTTACCATGCACGCAGTGCGGCGATAATGCTTGCCCGTATGTTTGGGGCAAAGACTTTACTCGGTTCAGCCACTCCGTCTTCTGAAAGTTATTATAACTCCCAAAACGGCAAATATGGTTATGTGCGGCTGAATAAGCGTTTTGGCGACATCAAACTGCCTGAAATACGTATCGTTGATATAAAGGACTTGCAGCGGCGGAAGATGATGAACGGCTCATTCTCCCCTGAACTACTTGCCGCTATCCGCAACGCCCTAAACAAGGGGGAACAGGCTATCCTGTTCCAGAACAGGCGCGGCTTTGCCCCGATGATAGAATGTCACGACTGTGGCTGGGTGCCTCATTGCGACTCGTGTGATGTCTCCCTGACATACCATAAGAGGCTTGGACAACTCACTTGCCATTATTGTGGTGCTACATACACCGTACCAGATGTCTGTCCCTGCTGCGGTTGCCGTGACTTGCGTGGACGTGGCTACGGTACAGAGAGCGTCGAGGATAAAGTGATGGAGATATTCCCTGAGGCAAGGGTGGCACGCATGGATCTTGACACCACACGGACACGCAATGCATACGAGCGCATAATAAATGACTTCTCCGCCCACCGTACCGATATTCTGATTGGTACACAGATGGTGAGTAAAGGACTTGATTTTGACAATGTGAGTGTCGTAGGTATTTTGAATGCTGACAATATGCTCAACTATCCTGACTTCCGCGCTCACGAACAAGCTTTTATGATGATGGCACAGGTGAGTGGACGCGCTGGGAGAAAGGGCAGGCAAGGACTTGTCGTCCTCCAGACAAAGAGTCCACAACTGCCAATAATTTCGCAGGTGGTGCGCAATGATTGTGATGGCTTCTATTCTGACTTGTTCAGGGAACGTCGCCAGTTCTGCTATCCTCCGTTCTACCACATTATAAATATATATGTCCGGCATCGTGATAATGATATAGTGAACGGGGCGGCAATTCACCTTGGGGCAATCCTGCATTCTTGGTTCGGTGAGCGTGTGCTCGGTCCTGACAAGCCTGCCGTGGCAAGGGTAAAAGCTCTTCACATCCGTAAGATTGTACTCAAACTTGAAAACGGCATCAACTATTCAAAAGTGAGATCTTATCTTTACAAGGCGCAGGATATGGTATTGAATACTAAGAAATATGGTGGGTTGACAATTCATTTTGATGTTGACCCGATGTAAATGAACTACAAATTAATAATCTATAAATCAAAAAATTATGAAAAGGAAAGTTTTAATTGTTATCATTTCTGTTTTAGTAGTGTTGCCGGCGGTATCACAGACAGCAATCACACACCCGTGGCAGGGTAAGAAAGTGGCTTATTTCGGCGATTCTATAACCGACCCGAATAATACTGCTGCCACAAATAAATATTGGAAATGTCTTCAAGATTGGCTGGGCATCACACCTTACGTTTATGCCGTAAGTGGCAGACAGTGGAACGACATCCCCCGACAGGCGGAGCAATTGCAGAGTGAGCATGGAGATGACTTTGATGCTATAATGATTTTTGTAGGAACAAACGACTATAACAAGGGCGTTCCTCTCGGCGAGTGGTTCTCTGAAACTAAAGAGCAGGTGATGGTGGCAGTTGGTGAGCCGAAACATCTCGTGGAACGGGGACACAGAACTCCGATAATGACGGACAGTACATATCGTGGACGAATAAACATCGCTCTCTGTACTGTGAAGAAGATGTTCCCCACAAAACAGATTGTGCTGTTGACTCCTATTCACCGTTCTGGCTTCTATGCTAATGACACCAACTGGCAACCGGCAGAGGATTACCAGAACAGTATCGGTGAATATCTTTCAGCTTACATCGAGGCAACTAAAGAAGCAGCGAATATTTGGGCTGTTCCTGTTATCGACCTTAATGCCCTTTGCGGCTTATTTCCACTCATGGATGAATATGCTCCTTATTTCAATGACAAAGACATTGACCGTTTGCACCCGAACAATACAGGACATGAGCGCATTGCAAAAACGCTGATGTATCAGTTGCTTGCGCTTCCTTGCATTGAACACCAATAATTTCATATAAAGAGAATAATACTGCGCTTTTGTTTGTGGCTATTAATAAATTGGACAGGGATTTTTCTCTATCTACACAGTACGGATTCGTGTAATTATTTCTTAATTGCCTTTACAACCTCACCGATATAAATGGAGTGAATGCCTGCATCAGCATGCTTGTCGTAGAAATCTTTTGGTATAGCGTTGCGGAAACCAGTTGTGTCGAAAGGTTTGCCGTAGAGCATGCGGCATTCAATAACCATATCAGCCTCCTGATAATAAGGCGTGCCGTTCTCGGTGTATAAAGTGTGTAAGCCCAAAGCCTTTGCCTTGTCTCCGTCACGACCACTGTGACTGCCCATGTATTGCAACACTTTCTTGTCCTTGAAAGTCATTACAGTGAAGTAATTCTGTTTCTCCATGAACTCGTGGGTGTAGCGGCCTTGTGCCACGTAAACAGTTACCACGTTGCGCCCCCAGAGAGTTCCCATGCCGCCCCAGCCGATTGTCATGGCGTTGCTTGCCGTCTTGTCACCAGCAGCGAGGATAACACCTGTGCCTTCGAAGAAATTGAAAGGATTAACATTGATGTTGCCCTTGATGTCGATTTCCTCGAATGTCGGCTCTGTTGCTTCCTCTTGTTGAGCCGCAACTTTTACATTCTCATTCTGTCCGTACATATTATAAGAAATATTTGCTTCGTTGAATTTCTGTTTGGGTTCCGGCGATTCAGCCGGATAACCGATAACTATCGTGTTGAGAGGGATGATATTGTCAGGGAGTTGTAATACTTTCTGAATAGCCTCGCAACGGTCCTTATCAGGATAAGTGCCAGTCCATACTGCGCCAAGCCCCATGCCGTTGGCAGCCAATAGGATGTTCTCAGTAGCAGCCGAAGCATCTTGTACCCAAAATGCGCGTGCCGTACCTTCGAGAGCCTTGTCCATATCACCGCAGACAACGATAGCGAGGGGAGCATCAGCCGCCATGCGTGCGTTTGGCGTAGCCTTTGCGATAGCTTTCAACATAGATTTATCGTTGACCACGATGAAATGCCACGGCTGTTTGTTCACTGCCGTTGGAGCTGCCATACCAGCCCTAAGCAGTTTCTCAACCTTGTCATTTTCTACAGTCTTGTCCTCGTAAGCACGGATACTTGTGCGTGAGGCGATGTTAGAGAGAACTATTTCTTCTGTATTGCTTTCTTCCTTGTTGCCACAAGACTTGGCGAGGCAGATACAGAGAACTATTACCGCCACTACAAGGATAATGTTAATGATATAAGATACTTTCATGATATGTGTGTTTTTATTCTTTGCAAAGTTATAACTTTTTCTGATTTTTCTTGTTTTCCGAAATTTTATTTTTTTTATTGCCA
>JAJQAR010000086.1 GCA_021203705.1 Prevotella sp.
TCCATAGACTCAGCAAGATCGAATTCTTCATTCTTCACTATCTTCTTCCGCCCTGTCTTCCTCAATTACCAAGTTGTCAATAATGAAGTTTTGTCGTTCCGGCGTGTTCTTTCCCATATAGTATTCGAGAAGTTTCTGCACCTGGTCGGTCTTGTGCAGGGTAACTTGTTCAAGACGGATGTCAGGACCGATGAAATTGGCAAACTCGTCAGGACTGATCTCACCGAGTCCCTTGAAACGGGTTATCTCTGGTTCTGGACCGAGTTCCTCAATGGCTTTTATGCGCTCCTCATCACTGTAGCAATAGCGTGTAATAAAGTCTCCCTTCCTGCCCTTGCCGCTCTCTTTCTGTTTCTTGTCACGTATCTTCGTGATACGGTTCCTTACACGGAATAATGGCGTCTGGAGCACATACACATGACCTTTCTTGATAAGTTCAGGGAAGAACTGCAAAAAGAAGGTTATTATAAGCAGGCGGATGTGCATACCGTCAACATCGGCATCGGTAGCCACTATCACCTTGTTATATCTTAACGTGTCAATACCCTCCTCTATGTCGAGTGCCGCCTGAAGCAAGTTGAACTCCTCGTTCTCATACACCACTTTCTTTGTCAGTCCGAATGAGTTCAGGGGCTTGCCCCTTAGTGAAAACACCGCCTGCGTGTTCACATCACGGCTCTTTGTGATACTTCCGCTTGCCGAGTCTCCCTCTGTAATGAAGATACAACTCTCCTCCTTGCGGTTGTCCTTCACATCACTGAAATGAATACGGCAGTCTCGTAATTTCCTGTTGTGCAGATTGGCTTTCTTCGCACGCTCACGAGCGAGTTTGGTAACCCCCGCCATCTCCTTGCGCTCCTTCTCACTCGCTTGTATCTTCTGCAGTATCACATCTGCAATGTCAGAATTCTTATGCAGGAAATTGTCAACCTCGTTCTTTATGAAATCTCCCACATACTTGTTTACGCTGATGCCATTGGGGGACATCGTGAGCGAGCCGAGCTTTATCTTCGTCTGACTCTCGAACATCGGTTCCTCAACGTTAACGGCAATGGCTGCCACCATACCGTTGCGGATATCGGTATATTCAAAGTTCTTTCCGAAAAAGTCTTTTATCGTGCGGGCGATATGCTCCTTGAAAGCACTCTGGTGTGTTCCGCCCTGCGTTGTATGCTGACCGTTGACAAAAGAGTGGTATTCCTCACCATATTGGTTGGTATGCGTGAAGGCTATCTCGATGTCCTCTCCTTTCAGGTGGATTATCGGATACATGCCATCGGTAGTCATATTGTCGTTGAGCAGGTCTTTCAGTCCATTGCGACTTAAAATCCTCCTGCCATTGTACATTATGGTAAGCCCCGTATTGAGGTAGGTGTAATTTCTCAACATCGTCTCCACGAAATCATCGTGGAAGGCATAATTCTTGAACAGGGTATCGTCTGGCTCAAAAAAGATATATGTGCCCGTCTCGTCATCTGTTTTTTCCGTATTGTCAGATGTCATCACGCCCCTCTCGAACTTCACCGTACGCACCATGCCATCACGATAGGATCGTACCTCGAAATGGAAACTGAGGGCATTCACTGCCTTGACACCCACACCATTAAGACCGACACTCTTTTTAAATGCCTTAGAATCGTATTTACCACCAGTATTAAGCACACTTACAGCCTCAACTAATTTACCCTGTGGAATACCACGCCCATAGTCTCGCACGGAGACACGCAACTGCTCATCGATGTCAACCTCTATCCTCTTGCCAGCATTCATCTTGAACTCGTCAATCGAATTGTCGATAACTTCTTTGAGAAGCACATAGATGCCGTCCTCTGGCATAGAGCCGTCACCAAGTCTGCCGATATACATACCAGGCCGGGTGCGCACATGCTCCATATCAGACAAGTGCCTGATATTCTCGTCGGTATATTCTGTCTGCGGTTCTAATGATGTGTTGTCGTATTTTATATCCTGCTCGGGCATAATCCGTATTTTATTTTGGTAGCAAATCTGTTACCACCTCACAATTTCTTCTTGTAACATCTTCTGCGCTTGTGCAGTCGCGGATTTAGATACTGCCACTGACTCTGCACATGCTCGTTCACTTCCATCTCTACCTGACTCTCGCCCCACTCAAAGCCGTATTCTATGTAGCGGGGGATAAGGTCGTCAAACAGCAAAGCGTTTGCTCCTTTCGCACGGTATTCCGGCAGCACGGCAATAAGCAGCAGGTCAACGCCTTTCGTCTTGTGCGCCTTCAAAGCCCGCAGAATGTGCCACCACCCGAAGGGCAGCAACCGCCCACGACGGCATTTCTGCAATGCCACTGACAGCGATGGTATCGTAATTCCCATGGCTATCGGTTTCTTGTCGGCGTTCCAGTCCTCGATTACTGTTATCAGACTGAGGTCAGCGAGTGGAAAATACATATTTACATATTGGTCTATCTGCTTGTCTGACAGTTCCGAATAGCCGTATAGGTCTTTGAAGCACGTGTTTATCAAACCGAACATTATCCTGCCATAACCGCCCTCGAAAACATCCTTCTTTGTCAGTTTCTTCACATGCAGATTATAGCGTTTTCGTATCATTTCGGCAAGTTTGGTGTACTTCTCTGGCACGCTTGGCGGATTTTTCATGAAAAACTCCACATAGTCGTTGTCCTTCTCGAAACCGCCTATCTTCTCTACATGTTCCGGATAGTATGGATAGTTGTATATCGTCGGCATCGTACCAAGCTCATCAAAGCCCCATGTCAACATTCCTTCGGGATCCATGTCAGTAAAGCCAAGCGGACCGATCATTTCTTCCATGCCCTTCTCCCTGCCATAGTCCTCAACAGCCTTGAACAAGGCACGTGATACGTCAATATCATCTATGAAATCTATCCAACCGAAACGCACGCTCTTACGCCCCCATTTCTCGTTGGCACGGTGGTTGATGATTGCTGCCACTCGCCCCACAATCTTGCCTTTGTCGTCAAGTGCCATGAAATATTCTGCCTCGCAAAACTCAAAAGCTGCGTTCTTGTCTTTTCTCAACGTGTTCATCTCATCGCTGAAAAGGTTGGGCACATCGTATTTGTTGCCCTTGTAAAGATCATAGTGGAAGTCTATGAACTGCCTAAGGTCTTTCTTACTCTTTACGGTTTTTATATTTATAGATGACATGTTTTGCTTTAATATATAACGTTTTGGTTGTTCGGATAACCAACCTAACTTGCAAAGTTAAGATTTTTGTGGCAATAAAAAAAATAAAATTTCGGAAAACAAGAAAAATCAGAAAAAGTTATAATTTTGCGATGTTTAAAACCTCATTTATTTTCATGTATCATAATTGCAAGCTAAATCTGCATATTTCAGACTTTTAGGAATATCACCCTATTATCCTATATTGCACAAAATTTCATGTGTTTCAGTCAGATTTTAAAATTTCAGTCATTTTTTCAGTCAAAAAATTTTGTAGATTAAATATTAATTTATATCTTTGCAGCAGTATTAACAACTCAAATATTATCAATTATGAAAACAACATTTAGATTATCCTCCAAGAAGGATAACAGCAACCGACAGGAAGTACTGTTAACGCTAATGCCGCATCGTATGGTAAATGGCAAAAAGCAAGTAATCACAATGAGAGCCAAAAGTGGTATCTATATAGACCCGTACTACTTTGACATAAAGCACGGTATCAATACAGAGAAAAAGAAGCGTGATGAAACAAAAGAAACATACGCATATCATTGCGAGCAATCTGCAAAGATGGGGAGATTAACAAGCTACATACAGACACGCCTCGAAGATGCCGACCGTAACAGCATGGACTCAAAGTGGCTCGCAAATATAGTTGACGAGTTCAAGAATCCAAACAAGCAAGATATCGCAAAAGTGAAAACCATCTATGACATCGCAAAAGAATATCTGTCAAGAGATACATTAAGCGAAGGCACGGTAAAGCAATATAAAGCAACGTTCCGCACCCTTTTCAGATATGAGAACTTTATACAAGCAACAAAAAACAAGTGCTTTAAAATAGATATAAACACTATCACAAGCAAAGATTTAGACAGCTTCCGCGAATATATCCGCAACGAAAGCAAATACAACGCCAGCCACCCCCAACTGTATAAAAAGATAATATCCGAATACCCCACATTTATGCAGATTTCCGAAACACAGAACAAACCGATACTAAACAGAATCGGCAATAACGCCCTGTTCCACAAACTCAACTATCTAAAAATCTTTTGGCTTTGGCTGATAAAACAAGAGTACACAGACAACAACCCATTTTTAAGGTTTGAGATGGGCTCAGTCCATTACGGCACGCCATACGCCTTGACAATGGAAGAAGTAAGCAAGATAGCGTACAAACCGATGCCGACTAAAACATTAGACAAATACAAAGATTTTTTCGTGTTCCAATGTTTGGTCGGCTGCCGTGTTTCAGATTTGGCACGGTTCACGCCCGACAACATTGTACCAATAGGAAACGGAGAATATAACATAATATACACGCCATACAAGACACGCAGAGAAGGCAAGCAGGACAGTACAGGCAATGCAGGGCTGACTGAAACGCACTGGGCTATCATAAACAAGTATGCAGGAAAAGACAAGCACGATCGCCTATTTCCGAATATAGACAAAGATTTATACGATATAGCACTAAAAAAGATATTCGCTATTGCAGGAATAACACGCAAAGTCAAATTACACGATTCAATCAGTGGCGAGGAAGTATGGAAACCTATCAATGAGATAGCCTCCTCACATTTGGCACGCAGGACATACATCACCACACTTGTAAATAACGGTTTTGATATTCATGCTGTTTGCTCGTCGACGGGACACGCAGACGGAAGCCCAGCCGTAGCAAGATATTACACCTACAGTAACGCCACAATACGGCAAATGTCATCTTGCGTCAGGCTGGAGAAAAAGCAAGATGATACAGAAACCGCAAAGCCCAAAACACCCACCGAGCAAACACTCCAGTTTGCGGACTGAAACCAAAATTAAAATACATGGATCAACCTATTAAGCACTGACGAAAATTCAGTGCTTTTTTTATTGTTCCATATATCCTTACATGGAAGAAGAACCCACAATTCACGACAACACGCCATATATGCGTTTTAACCGTCTTTCTCTGTTTAGACGGTTAACAGCCCATCCCAGCAGGAACAAGACTGGCACAAGCGAAAAAACCAATATAAAACACTGTCAACGAGTATTTTACGGAGATACAGTCCGCAGCCGTTAACCGCAAATTGCCGACAACGCCATTTATTTGCGATTTGTCGCAATATCTTTGCGAAGCCGTATAAGTAACCGCTTTGAGGAAAAAACAGCTTAAAACGCTTTGTTTTGCGTCTAAAACGTATGTTTTGCAAATACACGGACTTTTAACACTCTCCCCATATCCCCCTATGTTCTACCCCAATTTAACGCAACAGAATGCATGAAAATACGCTTAAATCAAATCTTTTTAATGTAGATATTAACCTAAAAGCAACTTTTTTCGCACTTTTCTTTAAATTCTCTTGCGTGAAATAAAAAAATGTGTTACATTTGCGGCGGTTTGTTTGGGTTGAGTGGGTGGAAACAAACCAATTAAAAAGAGTAAGTTTGAATACAATCGTGGCGACACGAAAAGTCCAGGTGTGCCGAAGTGTGGCAACAAGGACTAAGTAATTAATTTTTTAAAACTAAAAATATGTGAGATTTCACCAACACCCTACTGGGCGAGAATGGCTCGCAAATTCAACTCGTGATGAGTAACGCAGATTTGAAAAATTATCTGAAAGCCGTTTTGAACCAAGCACTTGACGAGAGGAAGGAGGAAAACACAGGTCAAGTAAAAGAAAACGACAAAGCAGAAATATATCTATCTGCCGATGACGCAGCCGAGAGGCTCGGAATAAGTAAAACAACACTCTGGCACTGGAGTAAGGATAACAAGAAAATCACTCCAATACACGTAGGTCGCAAAGTGCGGTACCGTCTTTCTGATGTTGAGAGAATTATCAAGGGGGAGGTGTTCGCATGATACGGCACAAAAAAGACTGCCACATGGGGATAATGCGGCAGTCACTTATGGTTTATTCTGGTTCTCAAATCACTTGTGCAAAGATACACAATTTCCTTAATATCTGCAAGCGATTCTTCTCTAAATTTATCAAGAACTTATTAGGGATGGTGACCCACATTGCCGAGTCCGCCATCCCCCAAGAAT
>JAJQAR010000040.1 GCA_021203705.1 Prevotella sp.
TCTCGTGCGTGCCTTGCAGGACAAACATTCTAATTATGACACCGACATTTTCCAGCCAATCATAAAGGAAATTTCTCGCCTCTCCAGTCTGCAATATGGCAAGGATGAGAATATTGACGTGGCAATGAGAGTGGTTGCCGACCACCTCCGCGCCGTGGCTTTCTCCATTGCCGACGGTCAGTTGCCAAGCAACGCAAAGGCTGGATATGTTATCCGCCGTATCTTGAGACGTGCCGTGCGCTATGCCTACACGTTCCTCGCACAGAAAGACGCTTTCATGTACAGACTGTTGCCTACGCTGATTGAGGAAATGGGCGATGCCTACCCTGAAATCAAGGCTCAACGTGATCTGATAATGAAGGTGATGAAGGAGGAGGAGGACGCTTTCCTCCGTACTCTCTCCAACGGTATCAATATGCTCTCTGATGCTATTGAGGAGGTTAAGGCAAGCGGAAAGACAGAACTTGATGGCGTGCGGGCTTTCCGTCTTTTCGATACTTACGGCTTCCCTCTCGACCTTACGGAACTTATCTGTCGTGAGAATGGTCTCACCGTTGACGAGAAACAGTTTGGCGAGGAAATGCAGAAACAAAAGGAAAGGGCACGCAACGCTGCTGCCGTTGAGAACAGCGACTGGGTGGAACTGGCTCCTGGCGAACAGCAATTCGTGGGGTATGACTACACTGAATATGAGTGCCACATCCTACGCTACCGCAAGGTGACACAGAAAAAGAATACTTTCTATGAACTCGTTCTCGACTATACTCCTTTCTATGGCGAGATGGGTGGTCAGGTTGGTGATGCCGGCGTACTCGTAAGCGAGAATGAGACGATTGATATTATCGACACTAAACGTGAGAATGGACAGTCAATCCATATCGTCAAGGAACTGCCGAAAAATCCTGAAGCTGATTTCATGGCTTGCGTTGACACAGAGAAGCGTGAGGCAAGTGCAGCCAACCATACGGCTACTCACCTACTCGACTATGCCCTCAAACAGGTGCTCGGCAATCATGTGGAACAGAAGGGCTCTTACGTATCACCCGACACGCTCCGCTTCGACTTCTCTCACTTCCAAAAGGTTACCGATGAGGAGATACACCAGACGGAGATGTTGGTCAACGAGATGATCCGTAAGGACTTGTCGCTCGATGAATATCGTGACCTGCCACTTGATGAGGCTAAAAAACTTGGCGCAATAGCTCTCTTCGGTGAGAAATATGGCGATAAGGTGCGTGTCGTTCAGTTCGGTCCGAGCATCGAATTCTGCGGCGGTATTCACGCAAGGTCAACGGGCAGAATAGGTATGTTCAAGATTATCGCCGAAAGCAGCGTGGCTGCGGGCATCCGCCGTATCGAGGCTAAGACTGGCAAGGAGTGCGAGATGTTCTTCTATAACCTTGAGACGGGCATGAAGGCCATCCGTGGCTTGTTCAACAATGCTAAGGATCTCAAAGGGGTTATCCAGAAATACATCGAGGAGCATGATGCTATGAAGAAGGATATCGAACAGTATCAGGCTGAGGCTGTTGAGCGTCTGAAAGAAAAACTGATTTCCAAAGCTAAAATTATTAACGGCGTTAAGGTGATAACTACTGTAATGCCGCTTATGCCTGACATGGCTAAGGACTTGGTTTTCAAAGTGCGTGCCGCCGTAGATGGCAACATGATCTGTGCCATTGGCAGTACATACGAGAACCGCCCTACGCTTAGCGTGATGATTAGCGATGACCTCGTGAAAGACCATAACCTCAACGCTGGTAAGATTGTCCGTGAGGCAGCAAAACTGATACAGGGTGGCGGTGGCGGTCAACCGCATTTCGCTATGGCTGGCGGCAAGAACGCCGACGGACTGTCAGCTGCCGTTGACAAGGTAATTCAATTGGCAAACCTCTGATTATAACGGAAATCGCAAAATAAAACGTGTTTTATTTTGCGATTTTTCAAACTTATGCTATCTTTGCATTATAATGTACATTAAATGAGCCGTTTACGTCCTTTATGGCGCTTCATAGGCCACAACAAATATTGGATTGTGACTATCTTCGGTGTTTTCATCGTGGGCTTCTTCGATGAGAACAGCATTCTCCAGCATGTGCAGAACCGCCTGGAAATTCATGATTTGGAAGACCAGATTAATGTACTCAAAACGCAATACGAACAAGATGAGAAAACGCTGCACGAGCTTCGCACTGATCCAAGTGCAATTACGAAAATCGCACGTGAGCATTATTTCATGAAAGCTGATGATGAGGACATCTTCGTATTGAGGGATGATAATAATAATGTAACCAACAAGGAATGAAACAACTATCTACTTTACAGAATGTAATTCTGCTTATCGGGGCCTGCCTCATGGTTGTGGGCGCAGCTCTTTATGTTTTCGGAAAACAGACAATATCGCCTATCATCTTCACGGTAGGAGCTATCGCCTTCGCTGCCATGCAAATGTGCCAGACTTACAATGGCGACAATTTCACCATCCGCAGATTGAGAAAAATAATGATCGCAAGTGATATTTTTTTCATCATCGCCGCAATACTGCTTTTCGAGAACGCCTATCATTTCATCTTCCCTTATTTCCTGAAATGGTTCAAGAACGGCTACACTTATTACATCTATTTTATACACAACAACTGGGTGGTCGCCCTGCTCATTGCCGCCGTTCTTGAGATATATTCCACTCACCGCATTTCAAGCGAACTTAACAAGGAAAGAAGAAAATAATGAGGTTTTATACCTCATATTGGGTGCTGGATGTAAAAAAAAGACTAAAAGACGGCGTTTTTGTTTTAAATAGAATAAATTTATTTTCGTACATCGACAATACATAGTATTTTTGTGATGTAATTCAATTAACCTTTCTGCCATGGCACCACTAATCTGGCACAACATCAAAGTCAGGTCTTTTAAAACAATAATATGAACAGAATTCTTTTCGCTGCACTGGCTGTTCTTTCGCTTGCCTCTTGCGCAAACTCCTACAATATAGAAGGAACTTCGAATATACCCAACAACGATGGACGTATGCTCTTCCTTAAGGAATATAACAACGGGGATCTGAGCAACATTGACTCCTGCGACATCGTGCATGGCAAGTTCACCTTCAAGGGCGCTCTTGACTCCACAAAACTCGTAACACTGTTCATGGATGATGAGAGTCTCATTCCTGTCGTTCTCGAAAGCGGTGACATCTCAATCAAAATTGACAATACACAAAATAAGGCGAGCGGCACTCCGCTCAACGAAAAACTGTTTGACTTCCTGGAGCAGTATGAGCAACTTGCCAACGAGTTCAGTGAACTGTCTCACATACAAAGTCAGGCTATTATGGATGGTGAAGATATGAACACCGTCAACGCTAAACTTAACGAGATGGCGGATGAGATAGCGGAAAAAGAAGATAAGTTGATTACGTCGTTCATCGTTGAGAACTTCGACAACGTGCTCGGCCCCGGCGTGTTCTTCATGGTTACAGCAAACTACACTTATCCTGAACTGTCTCCCTGGATTGAGGATATTATGAGCAAAGCTACTGCCAATTTCAAAAACGACCCTTACGTGAAGGATTATTATGAAAAGGCGCAACAAAACCAGGCGATAATGAATGGTACGGCTTTTTCCAACGACGATAACGATAATTCTTCGCCACAGGCTCAAGTGCCTACCCCCAATGAGTTGGCACGCCCAACTGACTCCGTTGCCAATCAGCCTATCCTTCCGTAATGGTTTCATGCAACAATAATTGACAGGGAAATCGGTATGAGTTTGTTGATTTCTAATGCTATAATCGTTAATGAAGGCAAATCTTTCTGCGGTTCTCTCGTAATTGAGAACGGTATAATTTCTGATATTTTTGAGGGAAAAACAACATCCCAAAAGCATTATGATGAAGTTGTCGATGCTTCGGGATGTTTTCTGCTGCCTGGCCTGATAGACGACCATGTCCACTTCCGTGAACCAGGACTGACTGATAAGGCTGATATTGAGAGTGAGAGCCGTGCTGCGGCATTCGGTGGCGTTACTTCTTTCTTCGACATGCCCAACACCGTGCCACAGACTACCTCTCTTGAAACGCTCAACGAGAAGTTTCTGTTGGGCAAGAAAAAGAGCTACGTCAACTACTCTTTCTTCTTCGGGGCGACAAACGATAATGTGGATCTGTTCTCGCAACTTGATCCTCACCACATCCCGGGTATAAAACTGTTCATGGGTTCTTCCACAGGAAATATGCTCGTGGATAGAGAGGAATCCCTGAATAGGATTTTCTCTACTGCTACGCTCCCGATAATGGTTCATTGTGAGGATACGGAGATAATCAACCGTAATATGGCGACTGCAAAAGCGAAATACGGTGATGACCCTGAAATTATGCACCATCCTGAAATTCGCAGCGAGGAGGCGTGTTTTGCTTCCACTGCTTTGGCGGTGCAACTCGCAAAGAAATATGGTGCCCGCCTTCATGTGGCTCACCTCACTACCGCCCGTGAACTGTCGTTGTTTGAGCCTTGGAAAGATACTATGCCGAACATCACGGCAGAGGCTGTCATCGCTCACCTTTATTTCTCTGACAAGGATTATAAAACGCTTGGTACAATAATCAAATGTAACCCTGCGGTCAAGACGGAACATGACAGGGCGGAACTTCGCAAGGCTCTAATTGACGGACGGATTTCTGTCGTTGCCACTGACCATGCTCCTCACCAACTTTCAGAGAAGCAAGGGGGTTGCGCTCGTGCTGCTTCCGGAATGCCAATGCTGCAGTTCTCTCTCGTAACAATGCTTGAACTTATAGATGAGGGTGTTCTTTCACTTGAACGGCTCGTCCAACTGATGTGCCACAACCCTGCCCTACTCTTTGAGGTTAACCGGCGTGGCTTCATCCGCAAAGGTTATAAGGCTGACATCGTGATTGTAAAACCGAACTGCCCTTGGACGGTTACTGAAAACATCATCCAAAGCAAATGTAAATGGAGCCCATTGCTCGGTCATACGTTCAACTGGAAAGTTATCCACACTTTCTGCAACGGCACACATATATTTAATAATGGCAGGTTCGACTTGTCCTGCCATGGCGAGGAAATTAAATTCAGATAAAACTTTATTACCATGATAGCCCGAATTTTCATAATTATACTTATCATCACGATTTTGCCTGATATCTATCTCGACCGCCGCATGCTGCGCCGCCGCACGAGATATCTATGGTGGCAACGTGTACTTTGGTGGTTGCCGACTATCATACTTTGTGCTTATACGATATTCCTTGCGTCTTCACGCAACTTCGCACCTGACAACAATACGGTTCTCAACGTGTATCTGTTCCTCGTCGGCTTCATCATTATACCGAAATTCCTTTATACTCTCTGTTCACTGCTCGGCAGGTTGTGTTGCCGTCTATGCCACAGCCACAACAACTGGGGAAACCTCATTGGACTAATCCTCGCCGTATTCATCATGTATTTAGTAGTTTATGGCAGCACGTTGGGCTTCAAGAAGTTGGAAATCCGCCATATTGATTATTACTCGCAAGACCTTCCAGAGGCGTTTGAAGGCTACCGCATAGTACATATAAGTGACCTTCATGTTGGAACTTACGGCAATGATACAAAACCGCTTGAGAGAATAGTGGATAGCATAAACGCACAGAAACCTGACTTGATTGCCTTCACTGGCGACTTGCAGAATATGCAACCGAAAGAACTTTATCCATTCATCTCTATCCTAAGCACAATGAAGGCTAACGATGGCGTGTACTCCGTTCTTGGCAACCATGATTATGCCGACTATATCAAGGCTGATGATGTTGTTAAGGTTGCCAATGAGCGTGAAATAATCAGTCGGGAGCGTCAATTTGGCTGGACCTTATTGCTCAACGAGAATAAGGTAATTCAGCGTGATATAAACAGTTCAACAGTTATCGCTGGTAAAAATAAGGGAAACCAACGTGATAAAAAAAGTTCTATAGTCATCGCCGGTATGGAGAACGACGGCAGACCGCCTTTCCCGCAAAAGGGCGATATCAGCAAGACTTTATCTGACGTGAAAGAAGGCTCTTTCATCGTCATGCTTGAACATGACCCCACTGCCTGGCGGCGCACCATACTTCCCAACAGCAACGCCCAACTCACGTTAAGCGGCCATACCCACGCCACCCAGTTCAAGATTTTCGGTTGGTCACCCGCCTC
>JAJQAR010000212.1 GCA_021203705.1 Prevotella sp.
AAACAAGAAATTGTAAGATAAAAACAAAAATTCAGGGCAAAGTGATTGGCGTATAATAAATTTTCATATATTTGCAAGTAAGATGAACCGTAAAGAAGATATAATGAATGCCGTAGAGGTGATGAGGAAAGGCGGAGTGATACTCTACCCTACCGATACGGTGTGGGGCATCGGCTGCGATGCCACGAACAGCGAGGCGGTGGCGAAGGTATACGCCATAAAGAAAAGAGACGACTCGAAAGCGATGATATGTCTTGTGGACTCCGACGTGCGTCTGCAACGCTACGTGCGCAATGCCCCGGAGGTGGCACTGAATATCATGGAACTTGCCACAAAGCCGACAACGATAATCTTCGACAATGCCGTAAACCTTGCGGAGAACCTCATAGCGGAGGACGGCAGTATCGCAATGAGGATAACAAACGAGGAATTCTCAAAGGAACTCTGTTATAGATTTCAGAAGCCCATAGTTTCTACGAGCGCAAACATAAGTGGTATGCCTGCAGCACAGAATTTCAAGAATATTTCTGAAGAGATATTGAATGCTGTTGACTATGTGTGCTGGAGCAGGAGGCAAGAGAAACAGCAGCATACCCCTTCAAGCATTATAAAGATAAGAAACAACGGTGAGATACAAATAATAAGAAGATAGGGATAATTTGGGAAATTGGGATAATAAAGATAAGGTAAAAGATATGGCAGGAGAAAATATCGACTTAGTACAAGAGAAAAAAACTCTCATGCAACGTATCATAAAGTTGCGTGAGCACTATCTTTCCGACCGACAGTTCACGCTGATGCTCAGCTTCTGCGTGGGCTTCTTCGCTGCCGTGGCTGCTTTCGTGCTCCACTGGATTATCAGGGAGATACAGGGACTTCTTACTGCCGGTTTCAACATCGCCTCGTTCAACTGGCTTTACCTTATATATCCTGTAATAGGTATATATCTCACCTCGCTGTTCGTGCGTTATATCGTTAAGGACAATATCAGTCATGGTATCACCCGCATTCTCTATGCCATAAGCAGTAAGAAAAGCAAGCTGCGCGGGCACAACTGCTGGAGCTCGGTGATTGCCTCTGCGATAACAATCGGTTTCGGAGGCAGTGTGGGAGCTGAGGCGCCGATAGTGCTCACCGGTTCTGCCATAGGCAGTAACCTCGGACAGATGTTCAAAATGGACAACAAGACGCTGATGCTGCTCGTGGGTTGCGGTGCCGCAGCAGCCATTGCCGGAATATTCAAGGCTCCTATCGCCGGCTTGGTGTTCACGTTGGAAGTGCTGATGATAGACCTTACTATGGCATCTCTGCTGCCTATCTTGATAGCAAGCGTTACAGCAACCTGCTTCACATATATCTTCATGGGCAACGATTCGCTGTTCACTTTCCAGTTGGACGGCGCATGGCAGGTGGAGAGAGTGCCGGCAAACATACTGTTAGGGATATTCGGCGGTTTCGTAAGTCTTTATTTCATACGTGTAGTTAACGCTTGCGAGTCGATATTCGCCAAGTTGAATGAGAACTCATTAGGCAAACTGCTGTTGGGCGCATTGATATTGAGTCCGCTTATTTTCTTCTTTCCCTCACTCTACGGTGAAGGATATTCAAGCATCAACATATTGATTAGCGGCAGCACGGAGGCTGACTGGGATGCCGTACTGCGCAACTCCCCATTCTTCGGACACAACAACCTGCTGATTCCTTACATCTGTCTCGTACTGCTCACAAAGGCATTTGCAACATCAGCGACAAACGGCGGCGGCGGTTGCGGCGGTACTTTCGCACCATCCCTATTTGTAGGAGCATTCGCAGGCTTCCTATTCGCACGCATCTGGAATATGTACGAGATAGGCATTTATGTGCCGGAGAAGAATTTCGCTTTCCTCGGCATGGCTGCGGTAATGGCTGGCGTGATGCACGCCCCACTTACGGGTATCTTCCTGATAGCGGAAATCACAGGTGGTTATCAGATGTTCATCCCTCTTATGATAGTAAGCATCTGCTCTTATCTTACTATTATCATCTTCGAGCCTCACAGCATTTATGGTATGCGGCTTGCAAGGCAAGGCAAACTGATTACCCACCACACCGACCGGGCGGTACTTACCCTGATGAGCCTTGACAGTGTGATTGATAAGACCTATACTGCCGTAAATCCCGACATGAACCTATCCTCGCTTGTTCATGCCATAAGCAAGAGCCACAACAACACGCTGCCTGTACTTGACAATGCGGGTAATTTATTAGGAGAGATTGACATAACAAAGATAAGACATATCGTTTTCAGGACAGAGCTTTACAACCATTTCACTGTAAGGCAACTGATGTCACAACCGCCGGCAACACTCGGCGTTGACGACCCGATGGAGGAAGTGATGAAGCAATTTGACAATACCGATGCTGCCATGCTGCCTGTACTGGACCACGAAAACCATTTGCTCGGCTATATTTCACGTACACACATGTATGCCATGTACCGTAAGATGGTGGCAGACATGAGTGAGGAGTGATTTCCAATTAACATAAAGACAAAAAAGACAGGGCGTATCACTACGCCCATGCCTCCATAAAACAAACTGATATAAATATTAAAATAGTTTAATCGTTCAATTTCGCTTTTATGAACTCACGGTTCAGACGTGCGATATTTGATATGTTCTCGTTCTTCGGGCATTCTGCCTCACACTGGCGTGTGTTGGTGCAGTTGCCAAAACCAAGCTCCTCCATCTTCATAATCATCGCCTTGGCACGTTTTGCAGCCTCCGGACGACCTTGCGGCAGAAGGGCAAGCTGACTGACCTTAGAACTTACGAAGAGCATGGCAGAACCATTCTTGCAGGCAGCGACACATGCTCCACAACCGATACATGTGGCGCAGTCCATCGCCTCGTCAGCAGCCTCTTTCGGGATGAGAATGGCATTCGCATCCTGGGGCTGTCCTGTACGTACCGTGATATAACCGCCAGCCTGGATTATCTTGTCAAACGCACCACGGTCAACCATACAGTCCTTGATAATAGGGAATGCGGCAGAACGCCAGGGCTCAACCGTTATCACGTCACCATCCTTGAAACGGCGCATATACAACTGGCATGTGGTAGCCCCAGTGTTAGGACCATGAGGATGACCGTTGACATACAACGAGCACATGCCACAGATACCCTCACGGCAGTCGTGGTCAAACACAAAAGGTTCCTTACCCTCGTTGATAAGCTCCTCGTTGAGGATATCCAACATCTCAAGGAATGAAGTGTCATCAGGTATGTCATGCATCTCACGCATATCAAAATGACCTTTGTCCTTTGGTCCGTTCTGGCGCCAGAACTTCAATGTAAAACTTATATTTCTTGCCATAATGTTGTTCCTTTCTTTAACCTGTTAATTCTTATAGTTACGTGTCTGAACCTTGATTGCCTCGTATTCGAGCGGTTCCTTGATAAGCTCAGGTGCCTTCTCATCAGTGCCCTGATACTCCCAACAGCCCACATAGAAGAAGTTCTTGTCATCTCTCTTTGCCTCGCCTTCCTCTGTCTGGTACTCCTCACGGAAGTGACCACCACATGACTCATTGCGTGACAGTGCATCGTATGCCACAAGCTCTCCCATGATAAGGAAGTCACGGAGATGTATCGCCTTGTCGAGTTCCACGTTAAGACCTTCCTTTGAACCAGGAATATACAAGTTGCTATTGAACTCCTCGCGCAGTTTCTTAATCTTCTCAAGACCTTCTTTCAGACCTTCTGCGGTGCGGCCCATTCCTACATGCTCCCACATAATATGACCGAGCTCCTTGTGGATGGAATCAACAGAACGTTTTCCACCTATGCCCATCAAACGGTCAATCTCTGCCTGTACTCCCTTCTCTGCCTCTGCAAACTCTGGCAAGTCAGTAGAGATACGCGGCCATATCTCTTGGTCGGCAAGATAATTCTGGATAGTATAAGGCAATACGAAATAACCATCAGCAAGGCCCTGCATAAGAGCTGACGCACCCAAGCGGTTGGCACCGTGGTCGGAGAAGTTACACTCACCGATAGCGAACAAACCTTGTATGCTGGTCATCAGCTCATAGTCAACCCAAATACCTCCCATTGTATAGTGAACGGCAGGATAAATCATCATCGGATTGTCGTAAGGACTCTCATCGGTTATCTCCTCATACATATCAAAGAGGTTTCCATAACGCTGTTCTACAACATCCTTTCCAAGACGCTCAATACTCTCGGAGAAATCGAGGAACACCGCAAGACCTGTGTTGTTAACACCATAACCCTTGTCGCAACGCTCCTTTGCAGCACGACTGGCAACGTCACGTGGCACGAGGTTACCGAAAGCCGGATAACGACGCTCCAAATAGTAGTCGCGGTCGTCCTCAGGAATATCCTTACCTTGAAGTTTCCCTTCCTGCAACTTTTTCGCATCTTCAAGTTTTTTAGGTACCCAGATACGACCATCGTTACGCAACGACTCTGACATAAGTGTCAGTTTCGACTGGTTCTCACCATGTACAGGAATACAAGTAGGGTGTATCTGAACGTATGATGGGTTAGCGAAATAAGCTCCCTTGCGGTAGCAAGCCATTGCCGCCGTACAGTTGCAGCCCATAGCATTGGTAGAGAGGAAATAAGTATTTCCATAACCGCCTGTACCTATCACTACGGCATTGGCGGAGAAACGCTCTAATTTTCCTGTAACGAGGTTCTTCGCAATGATACCTCTTGCCCTGCCGTTGACGATAACCACATCTTCCATCTCATATCTCGTATATAGTTTCACACGTCCAGCGTGTACTTGACAACTCAATGCAGAATATGCACCAAGCAGCAACTGCTGTCCTGTCTGTCCCTTTGCATAGAACGTTCTTGATACCTGCGCGCCACCGAATGAGCGGTTCGCCAACATTCCGCCATACTCACGGGCAAAAGGAACACCCTGTGCCACACACTGGTCGATGATGTTGTTTGACACCTCAGCAAGACGATAAACATTTGCCTCACGTGCCCTATAATCACCTCCCTTTACTGTATCGTAAAACAGACGATAAACTGAATCGCCATCATTCTGGTAGTTCTTTGCTGCATTGATACCTCCCTGTGCTGCGATAGAGTGTGCGCGGCGTGGAGAATCCTGAATACAGAAATTCAATACGTTGAAACCCATCTCTCCAAGTGAGGCGGCGGCACTGGCACCTGCCAGACCTGTACCTACAACTATCACGTCGAGCTTCAGCTTGTTCTTTGGGTTCACCAACCTCTGGTGAGCTTTATAATTGGTCCATTTCTCGGCTACCGGGCCTTCTGGAATCCTTGAATCTATTTTTTTAGCCATAATCTTATCGAATTATAATTATGTGTTTTTATTTAAGAATCTTACACAGTCAACTTGATTAACAGTGCAGGCTTGGGGCACAACCGAATGCAAATGCCAAAACAACAACGAGGAAGCCAAGCATTAAAAGCGTCGTGTAAATAAGTCCGATGACCTTCCAACGGCAGAACCATACTTTTCCGTTCCAACCGAAAGTCTGCATTGCGCTCCAGAATCCATGTGAGAGGTGAAACCAGATAGCAACAATCCAGATGATATAAAGCACTACAAAAACTGGATTTGAGAATGTTTCTATGATGTAAGAGAATCCATCTGTCGGCAAATACATAGCTACCCTGCCTGTAAGTTCTGCAAACATCATGTTGTACCAGAAATTGAATAAGTGGAGAATAAACCCTAATAAAATTATCAATCCCAAGACGAGCATATTCTGCGATGCCCACTCCACTTTTTCAGGACGAGTAGTAATGGCATACCGCTCGTTGCCTCTCGCACGACGATTCTGGATTGTCAGAATGAATGCGTAAACGATGTGGATTACCATAAGTGCAGCAAGAACGAGTGTACCAACCAATGCGTACCAGTTGGCTCCAAGAAACTCACAAATGGCATTGTAAGCTTTTCCTGAGAAAAGAGCGACGATGTTCATAGACAAATGGAATGTCAAGAACAGGACAAGCGCAACACCGGTGACGGACATCACGACCTTCCTTCCAATAGATGAATTAAATAACCACATAAATGATTTTAAATTTAGTATTCAATTGTTTTATTTGTAATCTCACTAACACCTAACAAACATTTACCTCCCTATTTGATACCAGCATTATACCTTATATAATATAAATGCTTTTATAG
>JAJQAR010000369.1 GCA_021203705.1 Prevotella sp.
CATCAAATGAGAGGGGTGGAAATGGGAAGAAAAGTTACAAATAGGGAATGAGATATGAATACTGAGGAACTAAAAAGTGAATTGGAGACTTTGATTTGGAGAACGGCGACCAATCTTGTGCATGGTGGTAAGGTGGCACCTGTGCAGTTTATGGACTATATGCTTGGTGCATTATTCTATCGGTTTATATCGGAGAATATCACTGACTACTGCAACAAGTTGATGACAGAATCGGGAGTGCTTGATGCTGACTTTGCAAATATGAAAGATGATGTTGCTGGGTTTGGCCGTGATCAAATAGTAAATGCAAAAGGATTTTTCATACTGCCATCACAGTTGTTTATCAATGTAGCCAATGGCGCAAGAAATAATGAAGACTTAAATACGACATTAGCAAACAACTTTAAACAAATTGAAGAAAGTGCTATTGGTACACGGAGTGAGGATGATGTAAAAGGTTTGTTCGACAACTTCAACACAAACGATAAAGGTTTAGGTGCTACTGTTGCAGAGCGTAATGAAATGTTAGCAACATTGCTTGAGAGCGTAAGGGATTTGAATTTTACAAAATATAAAGAAAGCGGATTGGATGTGTTCGGTATCTGTTATGAATACCTTATAAAAATGTATGCGCTAAATTCCGGTACAAAGGGTGGAGAATTCTACACTCCTGGTGAGGTCAGTTATCTGTTAGCAAAAATAGCGGTTGCGGAGCGAACAAGCATAAACAAAGTTTATGACCCGGCATGCGGCTCAGGCTCGCTTTTGCTTAATTTCAAAAAAGTATTGGATGCAAGAAACATAAATGAGGGATTTTTCGGTCAGGAGATAAATGTAAAGACATACAATCTCTGTCGTATGAATATGTTCTTGCATGACGTTAATTACGATCATTTCGATATTCAGAATGGAGATACATTGAAAAATCCATTACACGAATCAGATGAGCCTTTTGATGCGATTGTTTCCAATCCGCCATACAGTGTGCCATGGGATGGAGATGGCGATATTACATTAATCAACGACCCACGTTTTTCACCTGCTGGCGTGCTTGCTCCAAGATCGAGAGCAGACTTTGCATTTACCATGCATATTCTTTCATGGCTTTCCACAGAAGGAACGGCAGCAATCGTAGAATTTCCAGGTGTGCTTTATCGTGGCGGAGCGGAACAAAAAATACGTAAATATCTTGTAACAAATAATTTTGTTGATACTGTAATACAACTTGCTCCAAATATGTTTTTCGGTGCAGTGATAGCTACATGTATTATTGTATTGAAAAAGAACAAGAAGGACAACCATATATGTTTCATCGATGCATCGAAAGAGTTTGTACATGAGGGTAATAAGAATAAATTATCACCTGAAAACATTAATCGGATTTACGAAACGCATTGGAATAAAAGTGAAGATGAGCATTTTTCCCATGTGGTTACTATCGGTGATGTGGAGGAGCATGATTTTAATCTTAGTGTTTCAACATACGTTGAGCTGAAAGACGAAACTGAGCAGATAGACATTAGGGTACTTAATGAGAGGATAGCACAAATCGTAAATCGAGAGAATGAATTACGTTCAGAGCTTGACGAAATAGTTATGGAATTAGAAACGGAAATGGTATGAGTAAGTTTTCTGAACTTATTGAGAAACTTTGTCCTAATGGGGTCGAGTTTAAATCTTTGGGAGAAGTAGCCAATTGTTATTCTGGTGCTACACCTTCTACTATGAGAAGAGAATATTGGGAAAATGGTACAATTCCATGGATGAGTTCAGGAGAAGTTAATCTTGGTCAAGTATTTTCTGTTGAGAAAAAAATAACTCAATTAGGTTATGATAATTGTAGTACTAAAATGGTTCCTGCCAATACTGTGGTGATTGCTTTGGCTGGTCAAGGGAAAACACGAGGTACTGTTGCGATTACAAGAATTGAACTATGTACAAATCAATCACTATGTGCTATTGTTACGAATAAATCTTTAAACAGCGATTTTCTATATCACTATTTAAAATCTAAATATTCAGAGTTACGTAAAATATCATCAGGAGATGGAACACGTGGAGGACTAAATCAAACTATGTTAAAAAAATATGTTGTTCCTATTCCCCCTATTGAAGTTCAAAATGAGATTGTGCGCATTTTGGATAAATTCTCTATGCTTGAAGAAGAATTAGAAATTAAACTTCAAAATGAGTTGGAATACCGTAAGCAGCAATATGAGTATTATAGAGATAAATTGCTGTCATTCAGCAATTTAGAAATGGGGGGGGTAAGAAATTATAAAGTAAATGGGTTGACTATGGGAGAGATAGGAACATTTATACGAGGGAAACGTTTTGTGCGTACAGATATTGTTGAACAGGGTGTACCCTGTATCCATTATGGAGATATGTACACATACTATGGTTTAAAAACTAATGAGGCACGAACTTTTCTTACAGATGAGAAAGCAAAGAAAATGCGTTTTGCAGATAATAATGATGTAATAATCGTTGGGGTAGGAGAAAACAATATTGATATTGGAGTTGGGCTTGCTTGGCTTGGAGATGAAAAGGTTGCAGTTCATGATGCGTGTTTTATATTCAAGAGTGATTTAAACCCACGATATGTCTCACACTTTCTTCGCACAACAGATTATCATAAACAAATTAAGAAATATGTGTATGAAGGTAAAATATGTTCAATATCGGCAAAGAATTTAGGAAAAACAATTATTCCCGTTCCTTCAAAAGAAGAACAGGAAAGAATAGCCAACATTCTTGACCGTTTCGAGGTATTGACAACGGATATTTGCAACGGGTTGCCGGAGGAGATAAAGGCAAGACAGCAACAATATGAGTATTACCGAAACAAGCTATTAACATTTAAAGAAAGGACAGCATGAACGGATATAAAATAATATCAGAGAATGATACAAGTACAGTAGTTGCGCACTATGTCAGGGAAGCCACTAATGTGAGTGAGGACTATCAGAGCGAGGCGGATTTGGAGAAAGAATTGATTGCCCAGTTGAAAAGGCAAGGATACGAGTATGCCCAAATAAAGAGTGAAGCGGAACTTATAACCAATCTTCGCAAACAGATAGAAAGCCTCAATAAATATAGTTTCACAGATGGAGAGTGGGAACGATTCTTCAGATCAGAGATAACATCAGAAGGCAAGGGGATTGAGGAAAAGACACAAACCATACAGACCGATTATGTGAAAACGCTGAAGCTTGATGACGGAACTGTAAAAAACATCTATCTGTTAAACAAGAAAGACATACACGCCAATTCCACGCAAGTGATAAACCAGTATGTGCCGGAAGGAGGCGCGAGGGCAAACAGATATGACGTTACGATACTTGTAAACGGACTGCCGTTGGTGCATATAGAGTTAAAGCGCAGGGGAAAGAGCATAAAGGAGGCCTTCAACCAGATAAACCGTTATGGCAGGGAGAGTTTCTGGGCAGACAACGGCTTGTTTGAATATGTGCAACTGTTCGTTATCAGCAACGGCACGCAGACAAAGTATTACAGCAATACGATACGGGCAGGGCATATCAAGGAACAGAGCAAGACAAGGAAACCGAAGTTGCGCACGTCAAATTCCTTTGAGTTCACGAGTTACTGGGCAGATGGCGACAACAAAATAATAAATGACCTGACAGATTTCACAGCAACATTCTTTTCGAGGCATACACTGCTAAGCGTGCTGACAAGGTTCTGCGTGTTCACAGAACAGAAATTACTGTTGGCAATGCGCCCATACCAGATAGCCGCGACAGAAAAGTTGCTGAACAGGATTGAGATAGCGCATAATGCAAAGTTATACGGCAAAAAAGAGGCGGGAGGCTATATATGGCACACGACAGGCTCCGGCAAGACACTGACATCATTCAAAGCCGCACAGTTGGCCACCAACCTGCCGTATATAGAGAAGGTGTTGTTTGTGGTTGACAGGAAAGACTTGGACTATCAGACCATGAAGGAATACGACCGTTTTCAGAAGGGAGCGGCAAACGGCAACAGTTCGACGAGGGAATTGGAAAGGCAGTTGGGCAATCCGCAAAGCAGGATTATAATCACAACAATACAGAAGTTGAGTAATTTTGTGCAAAAAAATCCGAATCACGACATATACAATAAGGAAGTAGTGATGATATTTGACGAGTGCCACCGCTCGCAGTTCGGTGCAATGCACACAATAATCACAAAAAGTTTCAAGAAGTTTTATCTTTTCGGTTTTACCGGCACGCCTATTTTTGCGGAGAATGTATCAGCAAACAGCGGACTGTTCAAGACCACAGAAGACGTGTTCGGAGCACGTCTGCACACCTATACAATAGTAGATGCCATAAGAGACCATAATGTGCTGCCGTTCCGTGTGGCGTATATACGTACCATAAGGGAGAAAAAAGACATAGAAACCAGTAAGGTGTGGGATATTGAAAGAGACAAGGCACTTGCTGACCCCAAAAGGATAACCAAG
The DNA here is from genome assembly GCA_021203705.1 of Prevotella sp. Taxonomy (GTDB): domain Bacteria; phylum Bacteroidota; class Bacteroidia; order Bacteroidales; family Bacteroidaceae; genus Prevotella. The sequence goes on from JAJQAR010000369.1 coordinate 4,472, forward strand.
ATTACGGCATATATATTGGAGCATTTTGACCAGCAGACCAAACGCTCATCGGCATATACATACGACCGTCTATATAATATTGCGGAAGTAGTTAAAGATAAAAGGAAAGAGGTTGAGGAAGTGCGCAGGAAAACGAGGCTCAACGGTTTCAACAGTATATTTGCGGTACAGAGTATAGAATACGCCAAAATGTATTATTCGGAGTTTCAGAAACAGATGGATAAATTGCCAGAAAACATGAGACTTAAAATAGCGACAATATTCAGTTATGGCGTGAATGACGAGGCGGGAGACGGCTACGAGGAAGAAGACAACGACTCAACGGCAGGGTTGGATGAGAGCAGCAGGGATTTCTTAGAAATGGCGATAAAGGATTACAACAAGCAGTTTAAAACAGAATACGACACATCATCCGACAAGTTTCCGAATTACTACAAAGACGTCAGTCAGCGCATGAAGAACCGTGAGATAGACCTTTTGATTGTGGTCAATATGTTCCTCACCGGTTTTGACGCGACGACATTGAACACATTATGGGTAGATAAGAATTTGCGGTATCATGGACTGTTGCAGTCGTACAGCAGGACAAACAGGATCCTCAATTCAGTGAAAGTTGTGGGCAACATAGTATGTTTCCGCAATTTGGAAGAAGCCACCAACAAGGCACTGTCATTATTCGGCGATGCCGATGCCCACAGCACGACTATCCTGCGCCCATTTGAAGATTATTTCAACGGCTATAAAGGTGAAGACAAGGTGCATGTAAAGGGTTATATGGACTATCTAAAGGAGTTACAGGAAAGGTTCAAACCAGGAGAGCTCCCGAATGGAGAGAAAGCAGAAAAGGAGTTTATCCGTTTGTTCGGGACGGTGTTGCGCATGGTGAATTTACTCAGTAATTTTGAGCAGTTCCCCACAAGAAATCCATTATCCGAAAGAGATTTGCAGGATTATACCAGCATATACATTGACCTTGCGGAAAAGTACCGCAACAACAATAAATATGACAAGGAAAACATCAATGACGATATAGAGTTTGAGATGGAATTGGTGAAACAGGTGGAGGTGAATATCGACTACATACTATATCTTGTAGCTCTTTATCATAAAGGTCATTGTAAGGATAAGGAAATAGAAATCAAGATTGTAAAGGCGATAGATTCAAGTCCTGACCTTAGGGACAAGAAAGAGCTTATAACAAAATTCGTGGAGTCATTAAATGCGGACAGTAATGTTTATGAGGACTGGAAAGAATATGTGAATGAGCAAAAGCGGGAGGAATACGAGAATATCATAAGTGAGGAGAAATTAAAACACGATAAGGCGATTGAATTCATAGAAATGGCTTTCACACGCGGATATGTACCTGAAGGCGGATTGGAGCTGAATGGCATCATGCCAGCCATAAATCCGTTTGACCCAAAGGCGAACAGGGAAGGGATCGTCAAGAGGGTATTGGAACGAATAAAGAAATTCTTCACAAAATTCTTTGAGGTGGCGAACGGAAAATTCAGTGCGCAATGCTGCGCAAAATAAAAAATAAAAAATAAGAAATCGATTTTGCGTGGCTCCTTGTTTGAACCGCACCCAAGAAGTTGGACGGATTAAACATTATTATTCATAAAAAGATTACGGTATTGCACTGGGCTTTTACCATTTAACCTGTATTTAATTCTTATATTGTTATAATAGAGAATATAATCATC
>JAJQAR010000143.1:0-4535 GCA_021203705.1 Prevotella sp.
GTACAGAGGATGCCATTCTCAACGGCTCCGATATCAAGAGTACAATACAGATTGTAGAGATGTCCTCACACCGCATGCTCGTTGCCGACACCGACATCGGAAAGAACCTCAAACGACAGATCTATGAACTCGAAAAACTCCTCTATGCCTACCGCCACGGTTACATAAAAGAAAGAAGATAATACTACTACATAAAAAACAAATCTGGAAAAGCGTTCAAAACAATAATAAACTGAAAACTACCAAAACAATGAATTATGGAACGCATGATTAAGTTTCTTGAGAGTCTCAAGATGACAATTGTGGGTGGTATCGCCCTTGTGATTAGTTTGATACTGCTTCTCACTCACACAGAAGTGAAGGTTGACCCGGCATGGATAACCGTTGTGATTAGCGGATTACCGTTGGTTTACTTGGCTCTTACCCGTTTGATCTTCCAAAGATGGATATCATCGGCATTGCTCATCAGTATTGCAATGGGGGCATGTATCTACATAGGTCAGTTGTTCGCGGCTGGTGAGGTGGCTTTCATTATGGCGATAGGTGCTCTCCTGGAGGATTACACCGTTGACAGGGCTAAACGTGGTATCAGTAAATTGATAAGTCTTGCACCAGAACAAGGCAGGAGAATTACAAAGAAGAATGGCAAGGAGCAGGAAGAAATAGTACCTATAGAACAGATTCGTGCCAACGACATATTAAGAGTATTGCCAGGAGAGAAAATCACCGTTGACGGCAATATCATATACGGCAACACCTCTGTTGACCAGTCGATTATGACAGGCGAATCAATGCCGATAGACAAGACTGTTGGCGATAAGGTATTCTGCGGAACTCTCAACTGCTATGGTTCCGTTGACATACAGGCAACGAAAGTGGGAAAAGACTCCTCGTTGCAGAAGATGATTGACTTGGTGAAAGAGGCGGAGAACAAGAAGGCTCCCATGCAGCGCATTGTTGACAAGTGGGCGGAATGGCTCGTGCCAATCGCACTGCTTATAGCAATAATCGGCTACTTTATAACTGGTGATTTAGTAAAGTCTGTTACCGTATTGGTAGTGTTCTGTCCATGTGCCTTGGCTTTGGCTACACCTGTATCAATAGTGGCTGGTATCGGACAGGCAACAAAATTCGGTGTGTTGGTGAAATCTGGCGAGGCTCTCGAACGCATGGGAAAGGTCAACTGCATAACATTCGACAAGACAGGTACGCTCACCGAAGGTGTCCTTACTGTCTGCGATGTGAGAAGTTTCGACAAATTACTAAGCGAAGATGATATTCTGCATCTTACAGCATCCGTTGAGACCCGCTCCGAACACCCTCTCGGCAAGGCTATCGTCAAACATCTCCTCTCAAAAGAGAAGTCATCCACTGTAGGGACCCTGTTTACTGAGGCCATCGCCCCTCAAGGGCAACCCCTCAAGCAAGGAGCCAAGCAAAATCGCACTCTTCACTCTTCATTCTTCACTCTTCACTCCCCCTCCCCTCTCTCAATCGATAATTTCCGCTCGTTCCCAGGCAAAGGAATAACTGCTGAGATAGACGGCAAGACCATCCTTTGCGGAAAGAGCACTTTCTTGACAGAGAACGGCATATATATAGATGATAACGTGAGGACAACTCTTGACAAGTTGAGAAACGAAGGCAAGGCATCGGTTCTGACTGCTGTTGATGGAAAATGTGTCGGACTGCTCGCACTCTCTGATGTAATCCGCCCTACGGCAAAGGATATGGTGGCGGAATTAAACGGTATGGGCGTTGAAACTGTAATGCTTACTGGCGACAATATCCAGGCTGCAAACTATCTCGCCTCACAAATAGGAATTAAGAACATCCGTGCGGAACTGTTGCCATCCGAGAAAGTCACGTCTGTTACAGACATACAGAAAGACGGCAAAATGGTGTGCATGATTGGGGACGGTGTGAACGATGCTCCTGCCCTGAAAACTGCTGATGTTGGTGTTGCCATGGGTAGTATGGGAAGTGACATTGCTATCGACTCCGCTGACATTGCTCTTATGGGCGATGACATATCCAAAATCCCTTACCTCAAACGCCTCTCCAATGCCGTGATACATTCAATTAAGTTGAATATCACAATATCAATGTGCATCAACTTCGTGGCTATAACCCTCTCACTGCTCGGACTCCTCAACCCCGTCACCGGTGCTCTCGTCCACAACGCAGGCTCCGTATTGGTTGTATTGAATGCGGCTTTACTGTACGACAGGAAAATATGAGCATTACTTTCTCATGCTCATCTCCTGTCTTTTGAGGAAGTCGCAGACTTCTTCTTTCTTGCTGCGGGTGATGGCTATTCTGCCGCTTCGGGTGTACTGCAGGACGCAGCCGTACTTGTCGAGGGCGAAGTAAAGACCGGTGATGTCCTCTGTGAGGCCGCTGAGGGTTACGCTGCAGAATGTGGGGTTGACTTCCATGAAGCGTGCGTTGGCCTTTCGGATAAGGCGTGAGATCTCCGGGTTCTCAAGTACTTTTGGCGTGGATATCTTGTAAAGTCCGACTTCACGGATGAACAGCTGGTCGTCGGTGTAGTAGTCGGCGGTTATGACGTCTATCTTCTTCTCTATCTGCTTGGTGATCTTGTTGATCTGGTCCTCGTCGCTCCAGGCGGTAATGGTGTATTTGTGCACGCCCTCGATACTGGAAGCGGAGACGTTGAGGCTCTCGATATTGACCTGTCGGCGCGTGAATACGGCTGTTATCTGGTTAAGGAGGCCCGCGAGGTTCTCTGAATAGACGAGCAGGGTGTATAATTTCTTTTCAACAGTTTCCATCTTGAATCATTTTGTGTTAAGTACCAATTGCATCTCATTTACCGAATCTCCTGGAGCTGTCATAGGCCGTATGTCATCATCTTCGAGAACAGCACATTCAAGAAGGTATGCTCCATCGGTAGAGAACATTTTGTTGATTTCATCCTGCAGTTTGTCACGGTCGGCGACAAAGGAATACGGAATACCATACCCGGCACAAATCTTTGAATAGTCAGGATTGAGCATCTTGGTGAAGGATTTCCTCCGGTTGAAGAACATATCCTGCCACTGGCGCACGTTGCCAAGATAGTTGTTGTTCATCAAAATAATCTTGACAGGAGCCTTGTGTTCCATTATCGTACCAAACTCTTGTATAGTCATCTGCAATCCGCCATCACCGGTAAACATGCATACGGTGCGCCCCTCCGCTCCGAATGTGGCACCGATAGCGGCAGGCAGTCCGTAGCCCATTGTGCCCAGGCCGCCACTGCTTGCCAAAGAGCGTTTACGGTTGAACTTGAAATAGCGGCAGGAGAACATCTGGTTCTGACCTACGTCGGTTACGAGGATGGCATCGCCCTTTGTAGCCTCTGCTACGGCATTGACAACCTCTCCCATGAGAAGCGGTCCGCTTTCAGGATGGATTGCGGGTTTTATAACTTTCTCGTATTCTTCTTGATATAAAGGCGTGAAACTGTCTCTCCACTCCCTGTGCACGTTCTTCACGAGGTAACGGGTGATGGCGGGAAGGGAGGCCTTGCAGTCGGCTATCACGGCGACATCGGTCTTTACGTTCTTGTCTATCTCCGAAGGGTCGATATCAAGATGTATTATCTTCGCCTGTTTTGCGTATGTATTCAGATTTCCCGTAACACGGTCGCTGAAACGCATTCCGATGGCTATGAGCACGTCGCATTCCTGCTCCTTGATGTTCGGCGCATAGTTGCCGTGCATGCCAAGCATTCCCATATTCAGAGGGTGATTGGAAGGAAGTGCCGAGAGGCCGAGCAATGTCCTTGCGGCAGGGATGTCAGCCTTCTCGAGGAACTCCACAAGCTCGTTATAGGCATTTCCCAATTCCACGCCCTGCCCTACCAGAGCCAACGGCCTTTCTGATTTGTTTATCAGATCCGCTGCCTTGCGCACCGCTATCTCGTCTATCATAGGATATGCCAGGTAACCACGGACAAAATCTATGTGGACGGGCTCGAACTCAACCATCTCGTTTTGGGCGTTCTTTGCGAAATCGAGAACCACAGGACCGGGCCTGCCGGAGCGTGCGATATAGAAGGCGCGGCTTACTGCCCATGCGATGTCCTCCGCACGGCGTATCTGGTAGCTCCACTTGCTTATCGGCTGTGCAACGCCCACAAGGTCTACCTCCTGGAAGGCATCCGTTCCCAAAGAAGCCACACTGACCTGACCGGCTATGACAACAATTGGTGTGGAGTCCATCATCGCATCGGCAATACCTGTAAGGGTATTCGTTGCCCCTGGTCCACTCGTAACTATGCACACACCGACTTCTCCGCTTACTCTGGCGTAGCCTTCGGCGGCATGGGTGGCACCCTGCTCGTGCCTTACCAATATGTGGTTGAAACACTTCTTCTCTCCACGCGTATAGTCATACAGGGCATCATACACCGGCATTATCGCTCCGCCGGGGTAACCGAAGACAGTTGTGACGCCTTCTTCCTTTAACGCCCTCATAAGACATTCCGCGCCTGTTATTTTCTCTTTCATCGTTTTCCAAATAGTCTC
>JAJQAR010000143.1:4635-6088 GCA_021203705.1 Prevotella sp.
AGGACAGCGAGGCCGCCGTCTTTGGTGTAGGCATGCTCTATGTCACGTATGCAGCCGCTACTCCTGTCTGTGTCGAGAGACTCCCACTGTGCGTTCTGTGACCCCATCTTCGTGGAGAACTTACCGCCAGGAGCACTTCTGTAAATACGGTCTGCCTCTGCATTAATACTTTCACCTGTTATGTCATATTCTTTCAGCCGCTCTCCGATTGTCTTTCCGTCAACACGCATTGCGTTCTCGTGGATAAGTCCTGCCTTGGCGAGTTCGTTGATAATGCCGAAAATACCGCCTGCCCTATTGCACTCCTGCACACTGTATTTCTGCGTGTTGGGAGCAAGCATGCAGAGACAGGGCACCTTACGGCTGAGCATGTCGATGTCCGCCATCTTGAAGTCAACGCCTGCCTCCTGAGCCACGGCGAGCAGGTGGAGCACCGTATTGGTACTGCCGCCCATTGCTATGTCCAATGTCATGGCGTTGAGGAATGCCTCCCTTGTGGCTATGCTGCGTGGAAGTACGCTCTCGTCGCCCTCCTCATAATATTTCAATGCATTTGTGACAATCTGACGTGCCGCGTCCTTGAACAGTCGTATGCGGTTCTCGTGGGTTGCGAGTATCGTGCCGTTGCCTGGCAGGGACATGCCGATAGCCTCCGTAAGCGAGTTCATCGAGTTGGCTGTGAACATACCGGAACAGCAGCCACAACCAGGACAGGCGCATGCCTCCAGCTGCTCCATATCCTCGTCGCTTACTGTCGGGTCTGCGCCCTTTATCATCGCCGTTATCAGATCGGCGTTCTCCCCGTGCCAGTGACCTGCCTCCATAGGACCGCCGCTGCAGAATACGGTTGGGATGTTAAGGCGCATTGATGCCATCAGCATTCCCGGTGTTATCTTGTCGCAGTTGGAAATGCAGATCATGGCATCCGCCTTGTGAGCGTTTACCATGTACTCCACCGAGTCGGCGATTATGTCTCTTGAGGGCAACGAGTAGAGCATTCCGTCGTGCCCCATTGCTATTCCGTCGTCTATGGCGATGGTGTTGAACTCGGCGGCGAAGCAGCCCATGCTCTCTATTTCCGCCTTCACTATCTGGCCTATCTCGTGCAGATGGGTGTGACCCGGAACAAACTGGGTGAATGAGTTGACTATGGCGATAATCGGCTTGCCGAACTGCCCGGGCTTCATTCCTGTTGCCACCCACAACGCTCTGGCTCCTGCCATTCTCCTGCCGCAAGTGCATACCGCACTTCTTAACGGGTTTTTCATGTGTGTATAATGTTTTTTCTGTTATTTTCCTGCTGTTTTACTTGCAATTTTCCTGTTATTTTCCTGCAAAGGTACTGTTTTTTAACCTAATTGCAAATGGATTTACAAACAAAAACGTAAATTGTTATCAAAATCAAGCAAAATGTTATGATTTATAAGCAATTAATGCACGTTTTAAAGAGAAT
>JAJQAR010000008.1 GCA_021203705.1 Prevotella sp.
GGTATTGCAATAACGTCATGCTAAATTCAAGTGTCATCTGTCTGCCAGTGAGTTGCAAAGTAACGTCTATCTTACCGTCTTCCCTTACAAGGTCGATATAGCCTTCCATCCTGTCACCGGTATGTATCTCCTTGAAAATCTGCTCCTTGTAAACAAGACCAGGATAACAGTTGTCAATGATTACCTTAAATCCTATTTCGGTTTTCTGCCAAATCAGAAGGTCAACCTTCTGACCGTGAGCATAATCAGGAACTTCTGTGTTGAAATATCGCTCTATCTTTGCAGAGGCAACAATACGATAACTCTCATCATCTATATGCACATGTACGATATAACCCTTGCCTTTCTCCATTTTCATCTTCTGTTCTCTGAAAGGACAAAACAAGTCTTTCATCAATCCCCAGTCGAGAAATGCTCCGTATTCATTGACCCAGGCAACGGTAAGAAAAGCGAAATCACCCACTTTGGCAAGAGGTTTTTGCGTGGTGGCAACAAGTCTCTCCTCCATATCGAGATACAGGAATACATTCAACTCATCACCAACTTTGCAGCCTTCAGGTACATAACGGGAGGGCAAAAGCACCTCGCCCTCGTCTCCACCATCAAGGTACATGCCGAAATCCACCTCTTTCACAACTTTCATCAAGTTGTACTCACCAAGTCTTATTCCATTCATATATTCTCTTTTATTGCAACAAACTTTTGGAAAATCACTTTTGCAAGTCTATTCTTTGAGCTTTTTCTTTAACATTTTCAGATTCAGCATCAGCACTTTCAGACACATCATCTGAATTTTCTACCTCAACTTTAGAATTTTCTGCTTCCTCGTCAGTAATTACAAGTTTTCCGTCGTTCATCGAAATAGTACGGTCGGTGATGTGGGCAAGATGCTCATCGTGTGTTACAATCACGAAAGTCTGCCCGAACTTGTCTCGCAGGTCGAAGAACAACTGGTGCAGTTCTTCCTTGTTTTTCGAATCAAGACTGCCCGACGGCTCATCTGCAAGGATTACCGAAGGATTGTTTATCAAGGCACGTGCTACAGCAACCCTCTGTTTCTCACCTCCTGAGAGCTCATTTGGCTTATGCCCCGCCCTATCCGTAAGTTTCATGAAGTCGAGCAATTCCTTAGCTCTCTTTTTTGCCTCACTGCGAGGAGAACCTGCTATAAAGGCTGGTATCATGATGTTTTCAAGAGCTGTGAACTCTGGTAAAAGCTGGTGAAATTGAAACACGAAACCAATCTGACGGTTGCGGAACTCTGCCATCTTCTTCCTGTTAAGTTTGCGCACATCAGTACCGTTAATGATTATCTCTCCTCTGTCAGGACTGTCAAGTGTACCAATTATCTGCAAGAGTGTAGTCTTGCCGGCACCACTCGGTCCTACAATACTCACTATTTCGCCTTTGTCGATGTGCAAGTCTATTCCCTTAAGCACCTGTAACGAGCCGAAACTCTTTGTTATTCCTTTTATGTCAATCATAGCTTTTTATTTTCCTTACATTTATCATTTGATTGTTGCCAACCTATATCTTGAATTTCTTTCTGAACCATGCCAAAAGAACATGATATGCACTAAGTTGCTCCTGATGCTGAGGAGTAGCAAATGTCATTGCATCTGGTGAATCTCCAAACTGGTCTGGGAATATTATCATAAGATTCTTACCTGAATAGAAACGGGTGAGTTCATCAGGCAATTTCTCCTGTGCTACTTTATATGATACCGTACCCTTTCGGGCTGTAACAACCACGAAAAGCTCATCATCGTTCACGGAACTTGCAAGTTTCGGCAATTCGTTCCAATGCGCCAAAGGTGTATATTCAACTCTCATATTAGGATGCCTGTTGGTGATAAACTGACTGATACGCGTCATTGTGTCATTGCGGGCATGAAACTGTATGCGACATTCCAAGTTCTCAGCAAGACGCGACAAACGTTCCAACCAACGGTAGAAGCCTGGTTCAAATTCTGCTCTTGCTGGTGCCATAACCTGTATGCGCCGCAACGTGTTCAACGGTTGTAAACACTGCACAATGATTATCTGGTTGTTTAAACCGTTGAAAAGGCTCTGGATAAACTGCCCCCAAAACTGTTTGGAAACATCCTTGTGGATGTGCATTCCCATTATTATCTCCGAAGCACGATATTCTGTGAAAGCATGTTTTATACCGTTGGCAATGTCCGTGGCTATCCTCACCTGTGTCTGCAATCTCACATCAGCGGCATTAGCCAAATTCGTCAATCTGCTTAGCAAGGCTTTTCCTTTCTCTTGCCACATTCTACGGTTCTCATCATCCAACACTACATTAAGTCCGATAAGTCCTCTGTTGAGTTTCTCATTGCGCATCATAATAGCAATATTGAGCAATGTCTCTGCTGTCTCTGGATACTTAACTGGTATCAATATCTTTTCGTCATCTCCCTTATTCTCCTGTTCATCCGTCAAATTACTTTCATTAAGCACTATTGACTGTGATGCTCTCTCTGTCATCAGTGAACCGATAACACAGGTAAAAAGAATCATTAAAACTACACCGTTGAGCATCTCATCAGTCATAACGAATACACCCTCTGATATCTTCAACTTGAGTCCAACCATTACGATGGCGATACCACCAGCTGCATGGGCGGCTGTCAATCCGAACATCATATTGCCATGTACAACTGGCAAACGCAAGAACCACGACATAAGATATGCCACTATCGCTTTGCCAAGAGTACCAAAAAACACAAGACAGAATATTATCAACACTATATGCCAACCAGAGAAGAGTATGCGCATGTTGATAAGCATACCCACACCTATCAAGAAATATGGGATAAACAGTGCGTTTCCGATAAACTCGATACGGTTCATCAAAGGTGAGACATGGGGTATATAACGGTTAAGCACCAACCCTGCGGCAAAAGCTCCAAACACACCTTCCATGCCAAGCATCTCTGTAACCGCCGCACTCAAAAACATGATTGCCATGATGAATATATACTGCATCACCGCATCGGAATACTTATGCATGAAAAGCCTTATCAATTTAGGCACTAAATAAAACAGTGCGGCAAAAAAGACAGCAAACTTTAGAATGAAAAGCAGCCAGAAAACAAAGCCAGTATCGTTATGCACTGTTCCGACAATTCCTGCCAACACGACAAGAGCCAAAGACAACGAGAGCATTGATGCCCCTACACTCAACGTTACTGTGCTGTTCTTCTGCAAACCATACTTACACACTATAGGGTATGCTATCAAGGTGTTTGAACCGAGAATACTTCCGAGCATAAGAGATGCCAACATACTATAATGAAGTAAATAAAGACATGAGAAGAACACAAGAATAAACGGTACGAAGAATGTAAGGATACCAAATAATGCTACTTTCAAACCATTACTTTTCAACCCCTGCATATCCATCTCAAGTCCTGCAAGGAACATAATGTAATACAAGCCTACTTTTCCGAAAAGTTCAAAACTGCTGTCGCGTTCAAGTATGTTAAGACCGTATTGTCCTATTAGTACTCCTGCCAATACCATTCCGATGATATGCGGAATGCGCAATTTTCCCATTATTATAGGCGCAATAAGAATAAGGCACAACACTACAAAAAAAATCAGCGTCGGGTCGGTTATCGGGAAATAATGAGAAAAACTCAGCATGTTTTCTGTATTACCAAGTTAGCAATATATAAATATTCTACAAAGTTATTGCAAACGAGAGAAATGAAAGCTCGCTTTCAAATTTCCGAGTGCAGCATAATTTCTACAAAGTTACTGCATTTTTTTGATTGTGTAAAACTATTAAAAAGTTATTTGCCTCATTTACTTATTTTCCTTATTTTTGCAGTTGATTTTGCTATATACTAATTGAAAAATATAACTATAAACAATAATATAACAATATGAAAAACATAAAGATTATTATCGCTTTTACAGCAATGATATTTGGTTTTACGAATGTGCAAGCACAGCAGCGTTTGCTCGGTGGCGACATATCCTTACTGCCTTCATACGAGGAGCAGGGAACTGTATATAAGGATGCTGATGGAAATGAGGTAAAACTGTTGGAGTACTTGAAAGACGAGAAATGGAATGCCATACGTGTACGTCTTTTTGTTGAGCCTGAAAAGGCACCTGGAGAGCATAAAGGCGAAGGAGTATGTCAAGATCTTGAATATGTGAAAAAATTCGGAAAAAGGATAAAAGATTCTGGCTATCAATTTATGCTTGATTTCCATTATTCCGACACTTGGGCAGACCCTGCCAAACAGACAATGCCTGACAGGTGGAAAGACACAAAAAGGGAAGATTTGCCAGACAGCTTGTATGAATACACTAAATACTGTCTAAAAGTAATGATTGACGCAGGAGCTACTCCCGACCTGATACAAGTAGGCAACGAGATAACCAACGGCATGTTATGGCCGGCAGCGAAAGTTGACCCACAGGGACCGGAGAATTGGGACTTGCTGTTAAAACTGTTGGAAAGTGGTTCCAAGGCGTGTCGTGAAGTATGTCCTAACGCCAAAATAATAATCCACACGGAAAAGGCAGGAGAGTGGGATAAGACAAAGGCTTACTATAATAACTTGAGAGCCCTTGATTACGACATAATAGGACTAAGTTATTATCCGATATGGCACAAGGCAGTAGGTGTATTGGCTGCGACTATTGACTCTCTTGCTGTTGACTTTCCAGATAAAGAGGTGATGGTAGTGGAGCCGGCCTTTTATTAAGAGCACGAGAATGACAAATGGTCAAAAAGTGATCATGAGGCTTAATTTTATCCTATCAGCATAGAAGGTCAACGCATTTTCACCCACGAATTGGTTGCGGAATTGCGCCGCCACCCTAATGTTACAGGTCTGTTTTGGTGGTATCCTGAAGAAAATGCTTTCGGCAACACAGTAACAGAGGGTTGGCTAAACAGAGGTTTGTTTGACAACCATACAGGTAAAGTACTGCCTGCCATGAAAGAATTTAGTAAGTTTTTGAATGATTGATTAAAAAAGGCTCATTACTGTCAAGAAATAATATTAAAAGTTGTAATTTTGCAGACTGTTAATACTATATCTTTTCATGATATATAAACAGATTGAATTTTAACCTAATAATATAATAAGGAATAAATGAAAGTAGCTATTGTTGGAGCAAGCGGAGCAGTAGGACAAGAGTTTCTGAGAGTGCTTGCTGAGAGGAATTTTCCGTTGGATGATTTGGTATTGTTCGGCTCAAAGCGTTCTGCCGGCAGAAAATACACTTTCAAGGGTAAGGAATATGAGGTGAAATTGTTACAGCATAATGATGATTTCAAAGATGTTGACATCGCATTCACATCTGCAGGAGCAGGCACATCGAAGGAATTTGCATCCGACATAACGAAATACGGAGCCGTGATGATTGACAATTCAAGTGCATTCCGTATGGATAGTGACGTGCCTTTGGTTGTGCCTGAGTGTAACGCAGAGGATGCTCTCAACCGTCCACGTGGCATAATCGCCAATCCTAACTGTACCACGATAATGATGGTTGTGGTATTACAGCCACTTGAAAAAATTAGTCATATCAAACGTATCCACGTGGCAAGTTACCAAAGTGCAAGCGGTGCGGGAGCTGCCGCGATGGAAGAACTGCAACAGCAATACAAGGAAATTGTTAATGGTGAGAAAGTAACAGTTAGTAAGTTCCCTCACCAGTTGGCTTATAACGTAATTCCACAGATCGACGTTTTCCAACCTAACGGTTACACAAAAGAGGAGATGAAGATGTTCAACGAGACACAGAAGATAATGCACAGTGATGTGAAATGTTCTGCAATGTGTGTACGTGTGTCTTCTCTACGCTCCCACTCCGAGTCAGTATGGATAGAGACAGAACGCCCAATCAGCGTTGAGGAAGCACAAAGGGCTTTGGCAAATGCTCTAGGTGTAACATTGCAAGACGACCCATCAAATCTTGTTTACCCAATGCCATTAGATACGGCAGGTAAAGATGACGTTTTCGTAGGACGTATCCGCCAAGATATTTCAAATGAAAATGGACTGACACTATGGCTCAGTGGCGATCAGATACGCAAAGGTGCTGCACTTAATGC
>JAJQAR010000196.1 GCA_021203705.1 Prevotella sp.
CAGTTGTGAAATTTGATGTTCCAAGTTGGTAAAAGGTGTTATATACTGCTGATTCCTCTGACTCTCCTTGGAAAAGCAGCAGAGTCGCATTAGAGACTACATACTCGTCAGAAGTACCATCAGCGAATACATCGTTTGCTGACCTTGTGCCGGTTTCCGTAGGCAGGTTAATAGTAAAACTGAGATAACCCTCTCCCTCAGCCAAGGAGCCGCTATCATCCATGACGATATCGTCACTTGTACATGCTCCCAATGCCATTACCGCAAGGGCAAGTACCGAAATCTTGATTTTTTTCATAATTCAAATTATTTTGGTTATTATTTTTTCTTTCTCTCCTTTTTTCCTATCCCAAACAGTCCTCATTTCATCCCGCCATTTCGTGACTTTGTCACTCCATGTCTTTGTGATTCCCATGATTCCTTCCAATCTCTAAACCTCTTAAAATCAACACCTTATCATCAATCCCTTAGTTTTCATCTTAAAGAACTGGAATCTTTTATTTTTTATTTCTTATTTCATCAGTTCTTCGCCATCATGCAGGTGACTCTAAACTTTTAACTCGTCCTCAATAAATTACCTAAGATGAAGTTCCTCACGCTCGGCAGAGTTTAAGCGAGCTTACTCTGCTCTCGCTTAATCGGAACATTGGGACCCTACATTTAATATCGTCGCTCAGAAACTTGTATCCAGCATCTTCAGATTTTCCTTAGCAATTTCAAGTCCCATATCAGACGCTTTTCTGAACATCTGAACTGCAGTTTCACTATCGCCTTTCTGGACTGCGACAACGCCCCTGGCGTTCATCGCCTCCGCCGTCTCGCCCGCTTTCGCAAGGTATCTCTCCGCTGCGTCAATGTCTCCGCTCTCTATCTCCGCACATCCCGCATTCAGGTTCGCTGTCTCGTCATCGGGGAAGTTGTGTACAGCCGTGGCGAACACGTCCGTGAACTCCTCCGAGCCTGTCTCGTACGTCTGCGCTACCATGTACAGCTCCTCCAACGACAGCTTCCTCGGATCGCTCTTGTACATCTCCTTCGCCTCATCCAATGAGAATGACCGTATCGTGTAGTTCACCGTATAGTCGGAACGCCGCAATCCTGGATAGAACTCCTTCAACATGTAGGCGTAGTCATCAGGATATGTCGTCTTTATCTTCCACTCCTTCGCATCGGGGGTGTAGGTCTTCTCGTCGTCTATCAGCGCGAGGATGGCGTCCTTGTTCGCAAGACTGCTCTCCGCAACGCACTTCCTCAGTCCTTCCCAGTTCTCCGCCACTGACGATACCGTGAACCTCGCCTTGTCAAGGCTCACCAGCTGCTTCACGTAGTTCGACAGCGTCTGCGCACGCGTGGCTGCAAGGTATTCGTTGTGCTCATACGGCGACTCCGGCGATGCGTAGCCGCAGATGTCAACAGAGTTCACCGTGACGTTGCCGTCCTTCTTCACCTCCATTATCGTACCGATTATCTTCTGCAACTCCTCCGGGTTGCGGCGATAGTCGGGATATATCGTCGTCTTGTCGACAGGGAAGTCGATGTATGCGGTGCCCTTCAGGTCGTAGGTCTTCGGCTTCGCCTCCGGACGGATGTATGCCACCCTCGCCGTGCGCACTCTCCATACCGACGCCGCATCGCTCCCTATCAGCGTGCCGCACCCGCACAGGTCCTCGCCTATCACTACGTCTGAGTTCCACATCCATGCCTCGTATGGCAGCACCGCACTGTACTGCACCGTCTGCTCCGTGCCGTTCTTGCGCCTTACGGATATCGCATCTTCATCGTATTTCTTATGACCCTTACGCTTGTACTCTATGTACTGACGCCTGCCGTTGATAACCACCTGGGGCAGCAGACGCTCCTCGCTCACTCCCTTCACGGCGGGTGTCAAAACCAGACGCTTCGTTGACCGCAGCCGCAGCGAATCCAGCACGATGTCCATGCTAACCGTCATCTCGTGCGGCGTCACCTCCACTACCTTCTCACCAACGGCCACGCCAGCACCGATACTCTGCACGCTGACCGCCTCCGCTTCCTGTGCCGTGGCTGATGACGGCATCATCAACGCCATCGCTGTCATTGCGGACAGTGCTCCTGATATTATGATATTGTGTGTGTTCTTGTACATGTCTTTCTCCTTCTCTACTACGTTAGAACAGGTATATGAAACTCAATGCCGCCTTCGTGGGACCAATGTAGTTGGTGTGACCCGACTTTATCTTCTCGCCGCACTGACCGCACTTGTACTTGTCGTACTTGATATAGTCGTAGCCAACACCCATTGACGCCTCGAAGTTCCAGTGCTTAGACATCACCCACTGGTATCCGAATGTGAAACCGCCACCGGCGAACCAGCCCTCATAACGGTGGTCCTTCAACTGGTCCAGGATGCCCCACGGCAGATTCAGATCCACACTGCCCATGTTGAACTGGCCGCCCATCAGGTGACCGCCGATGAACCACCCGTCGAACACACCGCAGAACCAGTACCGGTACTCAGGCATCACCACCCAGTGGCGGATGCTCTTTCCTGTACTCGACTGACGCCACGGGTTCAGACCGTAAAACACCTGGATTGTACTCTTGTCACTCACCGACATCTCACCTCCGATGTTCAGGGTTGTCGTTGACCAATAGAGCAGGTTCGTCTTCAGTGCGAACTGCTGCGCCCGTACACCGCAAGTGACGATTAATGACAATGCTATTGATAGAATTATTCGTCTCATCAATATCTGTTTTTCATTATGGTTTTCATGCTGAACAAAATCCCCACAGGTTACACATGGTCCACTCCTCAAATGATTATATTCCTCTTACAAGACTTGACTTGCGGCAGGAATATATGTCTTTTTTGTTAGTAGTTCATCCTCCACCTTATATATAATAAGGGCTTCAGATTTTCAACCAGTAGGAGACTATGTTTCTCTAATTATTAATTTCACAGCGAAAATAATGTTTTTTCATGATATATCCAACTTTTCATTACAGTTTTACCCCCCCCCAATAACAAAATTTAGCAATATTTATCCAAATGTATGAAAACCTTCAACTGTAGATACATTTTTTAATAAAATTTCAAACTTTTATTTCTTATTTTGCGAAACGTTATTTCAATTTCCTTTCGCCTCTTGTAAGCAAGCAAGAATCGCAAGCAAAAACGAACTCTTCACTCTTAACTCTTCACTCCCCACACTCGGCTTCAGCCGCATCGAACTTTTAACTTTTAACTGCGATTGCATTCGGCTTGCCGCAGGTAATTCTCAATTGCAGCTCCGCTGCCCCGTAGCATTCCCATTCCATCGTGTCTGTCGTGTTCTCAATCGGCAATTTCGAGTACAGCCAGTTGCTGCCCTGTCGGATAATGACTCCTCCGGACAACGGCTGTGCATCGGTACTGTTTTCTTTGATATACTGTAACAGGGCGTTATGTTTTTCGGGGGCGAGAGGATCACTGCCGGCACTCTTTGTGTCGAAAAGATACACATGCCCGTTTTTCATGCGGATGATAAAGTCAACATAAAACAGGGATTTGTCTTTTCCCTCGCCGTAGGGGATGGCAAAATGTTGCCTGCCCTTGTCGCCGTTCTTGTACCACCAGTCTATATACTGTGAATTTCTCTCCAGATATTCCATGAACTCCCTTTCAGGATTTGACGCCTCATTGAGTTGCACGAATGGCAGCATGGCATGGCATTGCGCCGTCTCTATATGATTGGTATTGCTGTCATACACCCGTTCTTCGGGTATTTTCCACATAACATGTTTGAAGTCCCTTACTGCGGCAGCCTGTTCTTTCTCCTTTGCATATTCAGCCAGAGCCTTGTCTATCAAATGATCGAATTTCGATTTGTTGTCGTCGCATAAAACTAATTTCTTCGCCTCCGTACCTGATATTCCGAAAAACTCCTCGATCATCTCCGTCAGGCAGCCTGCGATTTTGTCTGTACGCCCCCTTTTCTCGAACTCGCCTCCCTTTTTGCTGACATAGTCCAAAAACACCCTGTCAATCTCTGATTCCTTGCGTGCTATCCTTGTGTTGTTTACTGTCAGTATCTGCTCCTCGTCCTGGAAATGCACGTCTTTCGGTATCACCACGTCTATCGAACTGACATCCAAACGTATAACCTTTGAACGTCCAACTCTTTTCCTGTTATCTTCTATGACAAAGCTATCAACCTCACAAAGCCGGTCGATATCTTCGCGCCTGTCGAAACTGTCTATATCCGCCAAACGGAAGAATGTGCCGCCGTTTTCCAAATTCCACAGCCTTGCCGCCACCTCATAGAATTTCTTTCTGAAATCAGGACCAAGATATTTGCGCTCTCCCTGACTTTCCGCATAGTAAGAGGGCAGCGACACATTATTAATATCCTGCCTTCTGCGTGCCGTTATCGTATCTTTCAGGATATAACCTGTATCGGCGTTGACAATCTCTATCTTGTCTTTCGCTAAATCGGTGTAAACATAACCGATGTTGAGTTCCTCGTTGGTGTAATGTCGCTGTTCAGGCATGCGCATTATGCGCCCCACTGTCTGTATGGTGAACTGGTTGCTCTGCAGGTTGCGGAATATAAGCAGTACGGCGGCACGGGGACAGTCCCAGCCTAAGGCTATCGCCTCCTTGAACAGCAGCACCTGCGCCATGTTGTCGGGGCGTTCCAAATTCTCAAGGTTTTTCTTCTCGCCAGAAAGCCAGACAGCAAGCAGTCCGTTTTCCACCGTCACGTTAAAGGCAGCTTTCAGGTATTGTCTTACCATGTTGCTGACTTCGGTATCTTCGGCGGTCATCGTCTCGCTTGTGTCATTGGGCAACTGTATCAGCAACAGGGGGTTGATGTCCGCTTTCATCTCCCTGTACATATCAGCCAACTGGTTGCGCTTTGCCATCGCCACGTTGATGAGGTTATTGTCAAGCGTGATATTGGGGTTGAAATCATGCTCGATGTTCGGATTCAACACTACCTCTTTCTTTATCATACCTGCCTTGATAACGTCCTTGCGGTATATCTTGACCTTCTCGTCGGGGTTTTGTGTCTTTGGGGTTGCCGAAATCCTCAACTCCACCGCCGGGTTTATCCGCTCTAACACCGCAGCACTTCTGTCTGCCGTACCTGCCCAGAACGTATGCTCCTCGTCGATAATCGCCACTATCGGCAGGCGCGATTCTTCCTGTGTGCGGCGGGTTATCTCGTATAATGTCGCAAAGCTCTCATTCTCACGCACCATGATATTGTTGTCTTTGTTCACGCTCTCCCAATTGACAAACAGTATTTCCCCTGCCTGTATTCCCACGCTCTGGTCTATATCACTGAACATTATCGGACTAAGCCTGCGTGTAACATCGAAAGCGTTTTTCAGACTTGCGTAACTTTGCAGATGCAGTTTGCGTGGGGCAATCCAGATGAACGCCACTTCCTGATATAGTGTGTCACCACGGTCTTGCAGTTCGTCGGCAATCCTCGCCAATGCCTCGCAAGCCATCACCGTCTTTCCTGCTCCCGTTGGTGCCTCGAAAACGATTTTCTTGCGTTTCTCTCCGAGATTCAACAAGCGTATCACCTTGTCTGTCAACTCCTCAACGGCTCTCTCCTGATATTCTATTATCTTTAACATGCTATCTTCTTATTTTACCTAACATTATTTCTCATTTTGCGAAGCATTGCCACATCGAACTTTTAACTTCGAATACACTCGGCTCACAGCCGCATGATAATTGTCAATTGTCAATTCTCAATTTTAACATTTATCACTCTATTTTCCTTTCAGAATAGAGCGATAAATGTTAAGTATTGCTTGTGGCAGAGCGCACAGCTCCACTTTGTCTTTCACTTCGGCAAAGGAATTTTCCCATGGGTCTTGACTGGGGGAGAACACATATATCTTTATCGGATTATTTGTTTCCATACCTTTGATGATTTTCACAATATCCCCTATTATATCCTCACGATAAATCACCAACATTCGCTTCTTCCCATTATCGAAATAACGAAATACTCACTCTAATACACATCTGACGCTGCAGACTAAGAGGATAGACTAGATCTCGCTGGAAGACCTATAATAAAA
>JAJQAR010000185.1 GCA_021203705.1 Prevotella sp.
ACAATACAAAAGTAATTAATCCTTGGGAGACGGTGGTCTCCCTTTTTGTTTTTTTTGTATTGCCAGTAACTCCTGGGGTTGAAAAATTTTTTCGCCTCCCGCCTACGCCTTTCCGCTACGCTCCAAGGACGTAGGCGGGAGGCGAGGGTGTTGCACTTCTATGTTGAATGTACATTCTCAAGCAAAAACACATTATTATTTTTATCTTTTATTTTGCGTAATATAATTATTTCCATTACTTTTGCACTGTCAATCGGTTTGCTTTATAGCGATTAAAAGGGAATCGGGTGAAAATCCCGGACAGTCCCGCTGCTGTAAGTTGCCGTTTCGAAGTGAACAATAAGCCACTGTACTTTATTGGGAAGGCGTTCACTTTGGCAACAAGTCAGAAGACCTGCCATTGATTCATAGTTTTTTACGGCTTCGAGGAAAGTCTTGAAAATCAATTATTTATGAGATATAAACTGTTGTTGTGTGGGTTATTGTGCGCATTTTGCTTTAAAGCGAGTGCCGTTACAGAAACCGTGGACAGCATTGACAAGAAAGTACACAGCATTGAGGGGGTTACGGTTACGTCGCGCAAGATACCCTCACGCATATCGTCGTCCAAACCTATCCAAATTGTGGAGAAGGAAGATTTGGAGCGTCTTGACATCACAAGTCTCGCAGATGCGGTGAAGATGTTCGCCGGCACCAATGTAAAGGACTATGGCGGTATCGGGGGTATGAAAACCGTCTCCATACGCAATATGGGTACCCAGCACACGGCAGTCAGTTATGATGGTGTTACAATCTCCAATACGCAGGCTGGCCAGATAGACCTCAGCAGGTACTCGCTCGACAATGTGCAGTCGGTTGAACTTGCGATAGGGGAGAGCGATGACTTGTTGCAGACGGCACGCAATAGAGCTTCGGCTGGCGTACTCCTTATTAATACAGAGAGACCACACTTCGATTTTGGGCATAATTATTCTTTTCGTGTAAGAGTGAGGGGAGGGGCATTCGGACTTATCAATCCTACAATCAGATATTGGCAGAAACTGACTTCAACCACCACTTTCTCGTTCAATGGCGACTATATGCGTGCAGACGGAATATATCCATTCACGCTCGTCAACGGCAAGCAGACAACACGTGAGAAACGTTATAATTCCGATATTTACACGTGGCGTGGAGAAGCGAATTTATACCAAACGATAAAAGATGGTGAACTCAACCTCAAGGCGTATTGGTTTTACTCGCAACGAGGCCTGCCTGGTTCGGTAATCCTCTATAATAATACGGCTAAGGAACGACTATGGGACGAGGATTTTTTCGCTCAGGCGCATTTCAAAAAGAGGTTTTCCGACAGGTGGGCTTTAAGTGCGTGCCTGAAATATGTACATTCATGGAACAAATATGTTGACACCAACGTAAAATACCAGAATGGCAAGGAAATTGATGTCAACCGCCAGAATGAGTGCTATGCATCGGCAACAGTCTGTTGGACACCAATTCAGGACCTGTCATTTTCGTTGGCGGAGGATATCGCCTACAACGATCTGCGCTCAAATATGAACAACGCCGCACAACCGAACCGCTATTCTTCCCTTACGGCAATTTCGGGTAAATACGTAGTAGGCAGATTAGAGTTGCAGGCAGGATTGGTGGCTACACTTATGACAGAGGATGTGAAATATGGTGCTACTCCTGACGACCGCAAAAAACTGTCGCCTACGGCATCCGTAGCGTTTCGGGTTCTCAATTCTGACGCACTTTATATAAGGGCATTGTACAAGAACACCTTCCGAGTGCCGACGTTTAATGACCTCTATTATGACAAGATGGGTACGGTATCGCTAAACCCTGAAAAAGCCAATGAGTGTAACATCGGTGTTACATGGCAGGGCAAGCCGTTCAAGTTCACCAAATACGTTTCTTTAACTGTTGACGGTTATTATGATTTGGTGACAGACAAGATTGTGGCATATCCAACGCTCTATGTATGGAAGATGGCAAACTTTGGTAAGGTGAGGATGTACGGCACTAACATCACATTCGGTTCAAATTTTACACTCACTAAGGATATCAGTCTGCTGCTCAATGCCTCTTATTCCTTACAGAACAGTATCGACCTGTCTGACAAGACATCGCTCTACTATAAGACGCAAATTCCATATACCCCGAAGAATACGGGCAGTGGCAGTGTTACGCTGCTCACCCCGTGGGTAAACGTGGGATATAGCGTAACGGGGTGCGACAAACGTTATTCCATGCAGCAGAACACGCAAGAGTACCGTATGCACGGTTATTGGGAGCATAACATATCCCTCTCGCACGAGTTTGTTATGCGCTCATGCCGTCTCAATCTGCAGGCATCGATAAAGAACTTCACTGATGAGCAGTACGAAATAGTGAAATATTATCCCATGCCGGGAAGAAGCTGGACGGCAACAGGAACGGTCACTTTCTAATAAGTTAAAAGTTAAAAGTTCGTTTTTGCTTGCATGTCGTTTCTCCGAAACGATGTCCTCGATAAATCGGGACCCTACAATAGGCGAAAGATTGCATGGGTACTACATTGGCGATGAAATTGCTTGAGTGATGGTGAATATAATAATGAATGTGTTTTCAAAAGATATATAATAACAAAAAATTAAAGAAAATGAAACTAAGAAAAATTTTTTACGCCTGCCTTTGTGGGTTGGCATTGACTGCTTTTACAGCATGTTCGGATGATGATGATGACGTTGACGACAACACTGTTGTATGGAATCCAACAGAATTGGGCTCAAAGATTGAAATGTCGCAGACACGTGCTTTCATCCTCAACGAGGGTAGTTACGGTGCAAACAACGCACATCTTACATATTTCGACTATTCCACAAACAGTGTCTATGATCAGGATATTTTTTATGTTCAGAATGGCGTAAACATCGGTGACACAGGACAGGACCTCATAGAGTACAACGGCAACCTTTATATGGCTGTTTATAACTCCAATTATATCGCTAAGCTCAATGGTGTAGGCATCGAGGAAGGACGTGTATCATTCGATATGGAGACATTGGGACAGGTAAGGTACATGGTCGCTTCCAACGGCTACATTTACGTTACTTCATACGGTGGATATGTCAGCAAAGTTGATGCGGAGACACTTGAAATAGTTGGTTCTGTAAAGGTTGGAGACAACCCGGAGCAGATTACAGAGTGTGACGGTTATCTCTATTGTATGAACTCTGGTTGGGGCTATGACAATCGCATGTCTATCATCAACGAAAGTACTTTTGATACAGCAGAGAATGTAGAGATTTTCCAAGATCCGATAGCTGTAATTAACGTTGACGGAACGATTGTAATGCAGGGTTATGGTGCTGATTATCCTGACTATACCTATCCTGTCGCTATTTACAACAAGTCGAGCAAGACATACGATGAAATAGGTAAAGGTACGAATATTGCTGGTTACAATGGTGTTGTATATGTTGTTAATTCCGATGTAAACTGGATGACTACTCCTTATACTGGCACTACAGAGGTATATTCATATAATATCAAGACTGGCGAATACGACTACAGTGCGCTTGACATACCAGATGAACTTGCCAACCTCAGCACATACGGTATAAGTATAAATCCGAATACCGGTTATGTTTATATCTTAGCAACCAATTTCACTTGGGGTGATGGCACCGTTTATTACTTTGACAACAATGGTAAATATTTGGGTAAATTCTCATCCTACGGACAGAACCCAAGTAAGGTGGTTTTCCTGAACGACTAATGTAAAAATACTTGCTTTAACTCTCTTATAATTGCTGTGTTATCCTCGCTATGTGCTGGCGGCTTTGACCGACTAATACAGGGTGGGGGTGACACTTTTATTTTAGTATCTTTCCTTTAATACAACAAAATTCTTGTTGCTTCTAAAATATTTTCGTAAGTTTGCATTTGGATGAAATAAAATATTATTACCATGATACAAGATATTATAGAATTTAATGCAAACTTCGTAAAGAACAAGGGTTACGAAAAGTATATAACGAGCAAGTATCCGGATAAGAAACTTGCAATCCTTTCGTGTATGGACACGCGCCTCACGGAACTTCTCCCTGCCGCATTAGGTTTAAAGAACGGTGATGCAAAAATAATCAAGAATGCTGGCGGCTTGGTAATCAGTCCTTTTGACAGTGCGATGCGCAGTCTGATAGTCGCTATTTATGAACTTGGCGTTGAGGAGATTA
Organism: Prevotella sp.; assembly: GCA_021203705.1. Lineage (GTDB taxonomy): Bacteria > Bacteroidota > Bacteroidia > Bacteroidales > Bacteroidaceae > Prevotella. Next base: position 4,224 of record JAJQAR010000185.1, read on the forward strand.
TGGTTGTGGCTCACTCCAATTGTGGGGCATGTCACATGAACGGAAAGGAGATGACAGATCTGATGGTTAAGCGTGGCATAAGTCAGGAGACCATCGACATTGTGCGTACTTGTGGCATCAACCTCGACCATTGGCTTGAAGGTTTTCACGATACGGAAGATTCCGTGCGCAACACGGTAAATAGTATTATCAACCATCCGCTTATCCCGAAAGACATCAATGTTTACGGTTTCATAATCGACTCTACCACAGGACAGCTTACACAAGTGGTAGAATTTTGAGTAAACTATATGTTTAAGAAATACTTGCTTCTTTTAGCTTTTCTGTACATCCCCTTTTGGGGCGTGGGGGCTTGTTGCTTTGCGCAGAATTTTGATGACTATTTCACCGACAGTACATTGCGCTTGGATTACGTATTTTCAGGTGATGTCCATCAGCAGCAGGTCAGTCTTGACAAGTTGAATGTAATCCCTCATTGGTACGGCAAGCGTCAACGCCTGTCGGAAGTTCCTGTTGAGGGCAACGGACAAGTTGTAGTGAAATCACATTCCACACAAGATGTAATTTACCGCAATTCATTTTCAACGCTTTTTCAGGAGTGGTTATCCTACGATGAGGCACAGACTGTCAGTAAGGCATTTCAGAACGTGTTTCTCGTGCCGATGCCAAAAGACACTGTTGACATAACTGTCGAGTTGTACAATAACCGCAGGGAAGTAACGGCAACATTTACACATACAGTAGTTCCCTCCGATATCCTTATCCGTCACATAGGAGAGAAAGACGTTACACCATACGTTAGGATACAACAGGCAGCGGACACCGCACATTGTATTCATATCGCTTTTGTTGCAGAAGGATATACAGATAGTGAGATGGACACATACCTTGAGGATGTGAACACGGCTATCGAGGCACTATTCTCGCACGAGCCTTTCAAGTCAGAGCGTAATGCTTTCAATATAGTTGCAGTGAAATCTGTATCAAAGGAAAGCGGTACGAGTGAGCCTTCAAAGGGTATCTGGAAGAACACTGCATTAAGCTCACATTTCGATACGTTTTACAGTAACCGTTACCTCACCACGCTCAATTTGGAGGACTTGCACGACATACTTGCTGGCGTTCCTTACGAGCATATCATGATTTTGGTGAATACGGATGATTACGGAGGAGGTGGAATACTCAACTCGTATGTCCTTTCAATGACGCACCACAGAAAGTTCAAACCCGTCGTAGTGCATGAGTTCGGGCATAGTTTTGGAGGTCTTGCCGATGAGTATGCATACGACTATGAGCAAATTCCTATGTATCCACACGATATTGAGCCATGGGAGCCTAACATCACCACATTAACTGATTTCGGCAGCAAGTGGGAGAACCTTGTACAAGAAGGTACACCTATCCCCACCCCCGAAAGTGACGACAAAGCTACAATCGCCACAAAGGTTGGACTTTTCGAGGGCGCAGGTTACAGTCTCACAGGTGTTTACCGTGGCATGCAGGACTGTCGCATGCGCACCAACGAAAACCCGGAGTTTTGTATTGTCTGCCGCCAGGCACTGCAAAAATTGATTGAATTTTATACGAATTAAGGTAGTTATGAGTTAAGAATTAAGAGTTAAGAGTTCGATTTTGCTTGAGTGCAATTTTGCTTGCAATCAAGACTAAATCTTTGTTTACTTAACAAATTCCTTAGGCAATATTATATTGCTGATATTGATTGCATCCTTGAACAGTGGAGCAATTTCAGAGATTTTAAATCCTGCGATGCCGCAACCGATTTTAG
>JAJQAR010000223.1 GCA_021203705.1 Prevotella sp.
ATGTGGAAACCACTCTTACATACATCGTAAGTGAAACCAATGGTATCAACGGTATTACGTTGAAGGCTGGTGCTGATGACAAGTTCTACAACCTGAACGGTCAAAGAGTAACATCTCCACGTAACGGTGTATTTATCCTGAACGGGAAGAAAGTTTTGATTAAATAAAAATTTGATTATAAAATTTTTGATTAAATAAACTTTTGTGTTTAAATTGTATGAAGAGGATTCGCCGAGAGGCGGGTCCTCTTTTAACTATTAACTTGACTCAGCCACAATGGTCCGTTGCCATGACCGATTTTCAGATTTTTGCCTTCTATTATTCCTTTTAGGGTTGTTTCTTTAGCAAGACGAACGCTGTCGGGGAGAGAAAGCCCTGTGGCGAGGTTGGTGGCAATGGCAGTAGAAAGGGTGCAGCCCGTGCCGTGCAAGTTGTGAGTGTCTATGCGAGGTAACTTAAATTCATATACTTTATTGTCAGTTGTATAAAGGGTGTCAATACTCTCTATGCCCTCAGCATGTCCGCCTTTTACCAAAAAAGATGTGTGAAAACGGGCAACTAATTCATTTCCTAATTTTTTGGAAAAGGATGTTTCTTTATTTTGATGTTCATGAATGTTTGGGGTATCTGACGACATTGCTTCAAGTAATCTGATGGTTTCTGGAATATTTGGTGTAACGAGGGTGCAAAGAGGAATAAGATTGTTTTTGATATATTCCACACAGGCAGCATCGAGAAAATTCCAACCACTGGTGGAGGCAAGAACAGGATCAAGAACAACTGGTACATGAACTTTTGGAATTAGAGCGACTATCTCTGCCGCAATCTCACGGTTTGGGATTACACCAATTTTTATTGCATCAATGTTAATGTCAGAGAACAATGCGCTTAACTGTGCGCGGAAAAAATCTGTGGGTACTTCCATTACCTGCTCCACACCACGAGTATTCTGTGCAGTAAGAGCCGTGATTGCAGTAACACCATAATGCCCCAAAGACGTTATCGTTTTTAAGTCCTGCTGAATGCCAGCACCAGCCGACGTATCACTTGCCGCTATTGTCAATATTGTTTTCATAATTTTTATCTCCAAGCATCGCCCAATATCATTGCACCACCAAAACCCATTGCCTTTACTGTCGGAAGGAGGGCAAAAGTAACACCACCAAGGGCAAATACCTTTTCATCTATTATACCTTTTGATTTTGCAGCAGACAGTTGTTCGGGCGTGAAAGCAGAGTTATAGCCCTGTTTTGATATAGAATCGAAAATTGGCGAGAGCGACACGAAAGAATATCCGTTTTTCAGACGTGCCACCTCGTCTATTGAATGTAAGCTGCGACTCACACACCCCTTGAAACCAGAAGGAACTGAGGGGTTACGTGAATTAATATGCAGACCATGCAGATTATATTTGCCGGCAAGTTCAAAATGTTCATGCAGCGTAAGACGACAGTGCAGTTCTGTTGGAATAGACATAAGCAACCTCTCCATATCCTCACGCTTAGCATCAGGCTTACGGATATGAAGATATTCGCATGTACCGTTCCGCAGAAATTCCGCTATACGCTCCGCTTCACCATCTACAAAGCAGGGCTGTGTGATAATGATGGTTGTGAACATAACGGATGGTCGAAAGTTGCGTCCCAGTCCTTCCACACAGGCTCCCTGCCCAGGTCTCGGAGACGCTGGTTTATTTCCGTAGCAGTACGACTGTCAGAGACAGTAAACTGTTCCAGAGCCTGTGGATAAGTATAGTAGCCGCCAGGATTGACCTTGGACTCAGCTGACATGGTAGTAACACCGAGAGTGCACATATTATCACGTATAAACTCTGGTTCACGAGTAGAATAAGAAATATCCACATCATGGTCGAAGATACGCATGGCGAAAGTTACCTGAGCCAGTTCACGGTCGGTTACGAAGCAGTTGGGTTGGAAGCCCTCGTTCTGTGCCGGGCGCATTCGTGGGAAGTTAACCGAATATTTAGTGCGCCAATAGTGCTTTTGCAGGTAGCGCAGGTGGTAAGCCATCATAGTAACATCCGTGCGCCATTCTTTTTCAAGACCGAGCAGAGCACCCATACCGATACTGTGCACACCAGCCTGGCCCATACGATCGAAACCGTTGACACGCCACTCAAAGTTAGACTTCATGCCGGCTGGGTGATAAATCTTGTAGTTCTCACGATGGTAAGTCTCCTGAAAACAGATAACACCATTCAGTCCATGGTGGGTAAGGGCCTCATACTCCTCTGCCTTGAGAGGCATCACCTCAATCTTCACGTTGGCAAAATGCTTTTTTGCTGTTTCTATCGCCATAGCAAGATAAGGCACACCAGCCTTTGCCGGGTTCTCACCCGTAACGAGGAGGATATTCTCGAACGGTGCCAATTTCTTTATTGCCACACACTCATCATCAATCTGTTGACGGGTGAGGATGGTGCGCTGCATAGGATTGGTACGGTGAAAACCACAGTAAACGCATGAGTTAGTGCAGGAGTTGGTTATATAAAGAGGTATGAACATCGACATTGTTCTGCCGAAGCGTTCCTCTGTGTAATGTTTGGAAAGTCTCGCCATCTGTTCGATGTAAGGCTCAGCCGCAGGAGAGACAAGAGCAATGAAATCACTCACATCAAGGTGCTGCTTAGCCAAAGCACGCCTGACATCACTATCCTTCGCATTGGCTATGCGCTCTGTTGTCTCATCCCAACTAATTTTTAACAGTTCTTCTGAAAACATCTATGATAAATATTTATAAACTTATAATAAAAGATTTCATTGTTCTTAGGTCAATAGTCCAAAGACGGTCGATGAGAGGCTCACCATAGCCGCAGATAAGTTGAAGCACCTGACTTGCCTCCACGCTGCCCACAACGGCAGGAGTAACGCCCACCACCCCCTTATCATGTGGCAAGGCACGCATCTCATCCTCGTTGGGGTACAGCGTGCGGTAAGTAGCATTGCCTGCACAAAGTATGGCAACCTGTCCCTCAAAACCCTGAATAGAACCATATACATACGGTTTGCCAAGTGCCACGCACGTATCGCTGATAAGATAGCGGGTATCGAAGTTGTCAGTCCCGTCAACCACAATGTCATATTCAGATATCAGCAACTTGGCATTCGGAACAGACAGGCGGAAAGGATAGGCAGTGAGCTGCACGTCAGAGTTAAGTCCTTTCAACCGCTTACTGGCGCAATTCACCTTAGAGCGTCTAACCTGCGAAGCATCATACAGCACCTGACGGTGAAGATTAGTGATACTAACATTATCTGGGTCCATAAGTGCCAAACTACCGATACCGGCAGCAGTGAGATAAGTGGCTATCGGAGAACCGAGACCTCCCACCCCAACAAGCAGCACCTTCGCCTTGGCGAGTTTCCTTTGTCCCTCCTCCCCTATTTCAGGAAGCAAAATCTGACGGTCATAACGAGTCTCCATAGTTTATTTTAGTTTACGTAAATCATGAGTAAGTTTAGCAGCACAGAAATTCGGTCCGCACATTGTGCAATATTCACCCTCAACATGCCCTGCCTCTGTGTAGTACTGCAAGGCAAGTTCTGGGTCGAGAGAGAGGTGGAACTGGTCGCGCCAACGGAAGTCAAAACGCGCCTTAGAAAGGGCGTTGTCCCTAATCTGCGCCCCGGGATGTCCCTTAGCAAGATCAGCAGCATGCGCCGCAATCTTGTAAGTAACGACACCCGTGCGCACATCATCACGGTTGGGCAAAGCAAGGTGCTCTTTCGGGGTAACGTAACAGAGCATTGCCGTTCCGAGCCACGCAATCTGCGCACCACCAATGGCACTTGTGATATGGTCGTAGCCCGGTGCGATGTCAGTAACGATAGGACCAAGAGTATAGAACGGAGCCTCGTGACAATGACTGATCTGCCGTTCCATATTCTCCTGTATCTTGTGCATTGGCACATGACCAGGGCCCTCGATGAACGCCTGCACGTTTTTCGCCCATGCACGTGTAACAAGCTCACCCATAGTATCCAACTCAGCAAACTGAGCCGCATCATTGGCATCGTTTATGCAACCGGGACGCAGACCGTCACCGAGAGAGAGAGCCACATCATATTGAGCCACTATGTCGCAGATATCATCAAAATGCTCATAGAGGAACGACTCCCTCTTGTGAATCAAGCACCACTTACTCATTATCGAGCCACCACGACTGACAATACCGCAAAGACGAGAGTCAGCGAGGTGCACATTATCATAACGAATACCAGCATGAATAGTGAAATAGTCAACTCCCTGCTCACACTGCTCTATTAGAGTATCACGGAAAATCTCCCAAGACAAGTTCTCTACTTTACCGTTGACCTTCTCCACAGCCTGATAAATAGGAACAGTACCCACCGGCACAGGACAGTTGCGTATTATCCACTCCCTTGTCTCATGGATGTTGGCACCTGTGGAGAGATCCATCAGGGTGTCGCCACCCCACTTACACGACCATACTGCTTTATCAACCTCCTCCTCTATTGAGGATGTAGTGGCAGAGTTACCGATATTAGTATTTATTTTCACAGCGAAATTGCGCCCGATAATCATCGGCTCTGCCTCTGGATGATTGATATTTGCTGGCAGAGCGGCACGCCCACGGGCAATCTCCTGACGGACGAACTCCGGAGTGATATGCGTCTCAATACCCAATTCCCGACAGTTCATATTCTCCCTTATAGCCACGTACTCCATTTCAGGGGTTATGATACCTGCCTTGGCGTACGCCATCTGCGTTATTGCCTTACCCTTGACGGCACGTCGCGGCAACCTGATATGCTCAAAACGGAGAGAATCGAGAGAATGGTCTGCAAGGCGTTGTCTGCCGTACTCGCTACTTATTTCAGGCAATATCTCCGTGTCATTGCGGTCTGCTATCCACTGTTCACGTATACGTGGAAGGCCCTTTTTGAGGTCAACCTTTATTTCAGGATCGCTGAATGGTCCACTCGTGTCATAAATCAGAACAGGAGCGTTATCCTCTCTGTGGGTATTGCCGTCAGCATCCTGCGTAACGGTAGGCGTAAGGTTCACCTTCTGCATCCCCACACTAAGGAAAGGATAAATCTCTCCTTTCATATAATACTTCTCACGCTTAGCGTAAGCCTTCTTGTCGTTTGGCATATAATCTCTATTTATTGGTTATTTCCTAAAAATGCGGTGAGTGGTGAAGTAGCCTCCGCATAGTCTGCCACAGCCCCTAAACCAGCTTCATAAGCCCTTCTGCCGGCGATTACCGCCTCCTTGAAAGCGACAGCCATCTGCACAGGATCGGCAGCAACGGCGATTGCCGTATTCACAAGGCAGCAGGCTGCCCCTAACTCCATAGCCTCAGCAGCATGACTTGGCGCACCAATACCAGCATCGATGACAACAGGCACGGTTGACTGTTCGATGATAATCCGCAAAAAATCCTTCGTGCGCAGACCCTTGTTAGTACCGATAGGAGCACCGAGCGGCATCACCGTGGCGGCACCAGCCTCCTCAAGTCGTTTGCAGAGTGTCGGGTCAGCCTGACAGTAAGGCAGAACGATGAAGCCCATTTTCACAAGTTGTTCCGTAGCACGGAGTGTCTCTGTAGAGTCTGGCAGCAGATAGCGAGGATCTGGGTGTATCTCTAATTTCAACCAGTTTGTTCCGAATGCCTCACGCGACATCTGTGCCGCAAAGATTGCCTCCTCCGCATTCCTCACACCAGAGGTGTTAGGCAACAATTGAAGATTGTCCTTACGAGTGATATGGGTAAGCAAGTCGTCCTGCTCATCCTGAAGTTCTATTCTTTTCATGGCAACGGTAACCATCTCTGTGCCACTTGCTTCAATAGCCTGTGCCATGAGCGTATTGTCGTTGAATTTTCCCGTACCAAGAAACAGGCGGGAGTTGAACTCTCTCCCAGCAATAATCAGTTTATCCATATTATATTAATGTATTTATTATATTTTTCATTTCCTCAACAGGGTCGGCAGCGTGCAGAATAC
>JAJQAR010000186.1 GCA_021203705.1 Prevotella sp.
TGTTAGCATCTGTGTTTCAGCCTTTAGTAAGTTACCATATGAAGTTTCTGCAGTTGCTTTGTCTATACTCTGTTGCAGACATTCCATCTGCGTTCTCGGCAGGTCATTTTCTGCGGCATCGTTTACGTTATTCCACAACTTCTTATAGCTGTCGGCAGATATGCTGGCAGGAAGTGCGAGTAGGATAGCAAGTAATATAATGACATATTTTTTCATACTCTCATCGTTTTGTCCTTTTATTCTGTTTCGTAATATGTGTATCAAAAAACTTTTTAGGCATGATTTCCAAACCATTTTAGGCATATTACCCTGCAAAGATAAGAAATTAATTATGATTTCCTTTTTATTTAGCAAAGAAAACAGTAATTTTGCAATTCAATCGTGAAAAAACAAGTAGCTATGATAAATATAACATTTCCTGACGGTTCTGTACGCGAATACGAGAAAGGCGTAACGGGACTTCAAATAGCAGAGAGTATTTCACCTGCTTTGGCACGTAATGTGTTGTCATGTGGCGTGAATGGTGAGACTGTGGAACTCAACCGCCCTATTAATGAGGATGCGAAGATAGCTCTTTATAAATGGGAAGACGAGGAGGGCAAACATTCTTTCTGGCACACATCAGCCCACCTGTTGGCAGAAGCTCTCAAAGAACTTTATCCTGGCATTCAGTTTGGCTTCGGCCCTGCCGTTGAAAACGGTTTCTTCTATGACGTAATGCCGAAAGAGGGTGATGTCATTAAGGAAGGCGACTTTGAGAAGATTGAGCAGAAGATGAAGGAACTGGCTTCTAAGGACGAACCGGTTGTCAGGAAGGAAATTTCCAAGAAAGACGCTTTGGCAGAATTCAAGGCTGACGGTCAGGAATACAAGTGTGAGCATATAGAGCAGGATCTTGAGGATGGAGAGATCACCACTTATACTCAGGGTAATTTCACCGACCTTTGCAAGGGCCCGCATATCGTCAGTACAGGTGCTATAAAGGCTATCAAGATAACGAGCGTTGCCGGCGCTTTCTGGCGTGGCGATGCCAAGCGGGAGCAGATGACACGTATTTATGGTATCACTTTCCCGAAGAAAAAAATGCTTGATGAGTACCTTGTAATGCTTGAGGAGGCTAAGAAACGCGACCACCGCAAGATTGGCAAGGAAATGGATCTGTTTATGTTCTCCGAGCGTGTTGGCAAGGGTTTGCCTATTTGGTTGCCTGCCGGTACCGAGCTCCGTCTGCGTCTGCAGGATATGCTCCGTCACATTCAGAAACGTTATGGCTACCAGGAGGTTATCACTCCGCATATAGGAAGTAAAAACCTTTACGTAACATCAGGGCATTATGCTCATTATGGTAAGGATTCTTTCCAACCGATACATACTCCAGAGGAGGATGAGGAATATATGCTGAAGCCGATGAACTGCCCTCACCACTGTGAGGTGTTCGCTTGGAAGCCACGTTCATATAAGGACCTGCCTTTGCGTATTGCTGAGTTTGGTACGGTATATCGTTATGAGAAGAGTGGGGAGCTTCACGGACTTACCCGTGTGCGCTCATTTACACAGGATGATGCCCATATCTTCTGCCGTCCTGACCAGGTGAAGGGGGAGTTCCTGCGTGTTATGGACATTATAAATTCTGTATTCTCGATATTTGATTTTAAGGACTATGAGGCACAGATTTCCTTGCGTGACCCTAACGACCATGAGAAATATATCGGTAGTGATGAGGTTTGGGCACACTCTGAACAGGCTATCATAGATGCCTGCAAGGAGAAAGGTCTTAATGCCAAAATTGAGTATGGCGAGGCTGCATTCTATGGTCCGAAACTTGACTTTATGGTTAAGGATGCTATCGGTAGGCGTTGGCAGTTGGGTACGATACAGGTTGACTATAACCTGCCTGTTCGTTTCAAACTCGAATATACTGCTGAAGACAATTCAAAGCAGACTCCTGTGATGATTCACCGTGCGCCATTCGGTTCTATGGAGCGTTTCGTTGCCGTTCTTATTGAACATACTTCCGGTCGTTTCCCATTGTGGCTCACTCCTAATCAGGTTGCCATCCTGCCTATCAGTGAGAAATACAACGACTATGCAAATTCTCTTGCGAAGTTCTTTGATATTAAGGGTGTCAGGGCTATCGTTGATGCACGTAACGAGAAAATCGGGCGCAAGATCCGTGATAACGAGTTGAAACGTATTCCTTACATGCTCGTTGTCGGAGAGAAGGAACAGGCCGACGGCAGTGTGGCAGTAAGAAAGCAAGGTCAGGGTGACCAGGGCGTAATGTCAAAGGAGGATTTCGCCAAGATGATCAACGAGGAGGTTGCAAAACAACTGAAAGCAACAGAAAAAGGACCAGAGGATTAAGCCTTTATACAAATTAAAATAAAAAGGAGTGCTTTTTGAACACTCCTTTTTCCTTTTTTATTTTGCGCCCTTACGCACCACTTTCTTGCCATTGACGATGTAGATGCCACGGCGGTTCATATTGTTGACACGCTGGCCTGACAGGTTGTAAATGCGGTCATCGTTGCTTGCGGCATTGAGAGCGTTGATGCCTGTCGTAGTAGAATCTACTGTGTATGTGAGTGTAATCTGTCCGCTACTCTTTGACGTATCACCGGAAATCAGATTGAAGAATCCTGCCGGAATAACTACAGTATATACACCATCCGTCTTAATCTCATCGAATGAGATAACAACATTTGTACATACATAGTAAGCAGGATCAGAATCGTCATCACTTCCGTAGATCTCCTCGCATTCATCGTCTGTTATAGTCGCAACGACATTGTCGGATGAATCATAAATCTCAATTACGCTATTGTTATAACTGAGACCGAGACCGCCACCAGTGATATTCTCTTCTTCGTCATATTCCAATGTGTAACCGACAGTTATGGAACTCAGACTGCCGACAGTGGTGCTGTCCTCTGGGTCGAATGTGTAACCCTCATAGACACCATCGTCAATTCCGATCTGATATGAAAGTAGGATGTCGTTACCGTCCTTGTCATATACGGTATTGCCGTTCTGGTTCACTGTCGTTACTGATATTGAAATAGAACTTCCGTTGTAAGCTTCCACATCGTCGGCACTTACTGTGATTGTCCACTCTGATGAATAACCGTCATCTGTTGTATCTTCGCCTGTTGCATTGCTCTCCAACGAAGTTTGCCCATTGAGACTTGCCTCCTCAACCTTTACAAGCCCTGAGAATGTCAGCACGATATCCTTGTCCTCTGCCTCTGTCCATGCGGTATCCTCGTCAGGAGTATAGCTTTCAAGAACGATATTATCCGTAGTGCCGTTGTAAGTGATGATGGTTGCGGAGCCACCATCAGATAATGCTATGTCCAATGCGTATGAATGACTATTGTAGAATGTTATATCACTTGGGCAAGTCCATGTATATTTATAGGAGCTGGCACTTATTGTATTGATATTCTCAATATCTCCATTATATAATATATCAGATGACTCGGTGTCATAAACTGTCACTGTCATTTCACCAGAACCATCGGCTATAATAATTATCTCATCACCTGCTGCTATACTATCACAAGAAATTTCACTGCTCTCTGCTGGTGCTTTGAGCGTGATTGCATTATCTGCTACAGAAGTGTAATATACACCTGTAATATTTGCAAAATTGTTCCATACTTGAGTACTTGAATAATCATCCTCTGAACTAACTGGCACATACAATACACAGTCAGAAGGTACATTCTTAAAAGCATTATCTCCGCACTCTGCTGGAGTGGTATTGGATGTATAGACTTCTTCGAGACTTGTACAGTCTGCAAAAGCACTTTCACCAATACTTTCAACACTGCTTGGTATCTCGATTAACGTTATACTTGCGCACTCTGCAAAAGTATAATCTCCAATTGTTGCTAAATCACTTGGTAATTCTATTGAATTAAGATTTGAACATCTGTTGAATGCACTTGCACCGATTTCTGTTACAGTACTTGGAATATTTATTGATGTTAGCGCGGAACAATCATTAAATGTATAGTCAGGTACACTTTCAATACTTAAATCACCGAAACCACTTACCGATTCAAGATTTGTGCAGCCACTGAAAACACCGTCACCCAAACTTTCAGCACTACTTGGTATATCAATTGATGCAAGAGCTGTGCAATTATTGAAAACGTAATCGCCTAAACTTTCAAGACTGCCCGAAAGTTCGATTGTTTCAAGGGCGGAGCAGTTGGAGAAAGCATAATCACCGATGCTTGTTACACCACTTGGTATCTCAATTTCATCAATTGTTGTCAAACCTGCAAATAAATATGCAGGAATGGATTCGACAGCCTCACCGATAGTTATATCCGAGAGTTCCGTGCAATTTGCGAAGATTGATGTTTCACTACCACTTGGCATTTCAGCGTTTGCCGCATTATAATTGAGTGTTGTGATAGAAGTAAATTGACTCAAGTCTTCAGGAATCGATTCAACTTCCTCACCGATTGTGAGAGTAGTAATCTTACAGCTTGAGAATGCTTCTGTGCCAAAGGATTCAATGTCTGCGGCATTATAAATCAATGTCGCAAGACTTGTGCATTGAGCAAAGGCATAATCACCAATTGTTGTCAAATCAGTTGGTATTAGTATTGAACTAAGACTTGAACAACCGTTAAAAGCATAGGCTCCTATTTCCGTTACAGTGCTTGGCATGTCGATTGTGGTTAGACCTGAACAGTCTCTAAATGTATAGTCAGGTATGCTTGTTACACTCAAATCACCGAATCCATCTACAGATTCAAGTTTTGTGCAGCCACTGAAAACACCATCTCCTAAACTTTTAATAGTATTTGTGAGTTCAATTGTCTCAAGATTAGTGCAATTTGAGAAAGCATATTTACCAATGCTTGTTACACCGTCAGGTATCTCAATAGATTCAATTGATGTCAAACCTGCAAGTAAATATGCTGGAATGGATTCGACAGTTTCACCGATAGTTATATCGGAGATGCTCTCGCAATCTACGAACAGTGATGTCTCACTACCACTTGGCATTTCGGCATTTGCGGCATTATAGTTGAGCGTAGAGAGGGAAGACAGTTGGCTGAAATTCCCCGGTATTGTTGTAACGTCTTCGCCTATTGTGAGCTCGGTTATAGAGTTTTTGGTGAAGAAATCATTATTTAACAAGTCAGTGCTTGTAGTGGAGGCATTATAATTAAGAGATGTGAAGGCTGTCATGTTCGTAATCACATCTGGTATTGTTGTAACATCTTTACCTATTGTGAGAGAGGATATACTTGCCTCATCATCAAACGCATTGCTACCACTTGAGTTGCAATTTGTGGCATTGAATGTCAGAGATACAATTGTTGAACAATTATAGAACAGATTTGCGGGTATGTATTCTACATCCTCGCCAATGATTATATCTGTGAGAGCGATGCAAGAATCAAAGAGAAAATTACCGGAAATGTCGTGTGTGTCCGCACAATTGGCGGCGTTGAAGTACACAGTTGTGAGTGCCGTACATGCAGAGAATGGGGAATCATTTGATATGGAGGTGATGGATTTGGGGATGGTTATGGATTCGAGAGCGGAGCAATAGCTGAATACGCCGTCTCCAATCGTTTCGAGAGATTCAGGAAGGTTTATAGTTTCGAGAGATTTACATTCGTAGAAAGCGTAATTTCCGATAGAACCCAATTGCGAATCGTCTTGAAAAGTTACAGTTTTGGCGGTACTATTTCTAAACAAATTGGCTGGTATGTATTGTACATTACTGCCAATGATTATAGACGTGAGATTGGAACAATGAGAGAAAGGATAATTACCGCTAAAATCTTGTATGTCGTCACAATTGGTAGCGTTGTAATATACCGTTGTGAGTGCCGAACAGTCATCGAATGTATCATGACTTGATATGGAAGTTAGGGATGAGGGGAGGGTTATGGATTCGAGAGAAGAACATCCATAGAATGCATATTCTCCAATACCTGTTATGGTATATGTCTCATTA
>JAJQAR010000114.1 GCA_021203705.1 Prevotella sp.
GGTGATATCCATATTGTCTTCAAGGTCATGCTTTTTCACGTTGCGCCCTATAGGATTTTGTTTTGCTCTCTTGACAAACTCCTCATACGTCTCATCTTCGTTTCTCGTAACAGAAAGAACAGCCTCAACTATTTCCTCTGGAAAACCGTTTTCACGCAGATAGTCTGCCGTTACGTATGTATCCTCTATTGTGTCATGCAGCAATGCGACAATGCGCTCCTCATCACTCTCACATCTTGCCGCTACCCGTTTCGGATGTCCGATGTAATCAGCTCCGCCCTTGTCTCTCTGCCCCTTATGCGCTTCCGTTGCTATCGCAAGTGCCTTTTCCAATAGTTCTTTCATAATCATCCTCCTTAATTCAGTCTTTGACAATAAGTTTTGCAAAACTAATAAAATCATCCGACATTCTGCGCATTAACACGCAATATGTCGGATGTATGATTTTTAGAAGCGTCCGCCTCCGCCAGGACCTCCATGTCCACCAGGTCCACCACCAGGACCGCCGAAGCCTCCACCCATTGGTGGACGACCACCATCACGGTCTCGGTCTGGTGGTCCGTCAGGACGGTCACCAGGACCTCTGTGCATATCACGACCGGCATTCTTTCCTCCAAACATATTCATACGGTATATCACGTGAACCATACCGTAACTGTTGATGCTGTTGTATCGCGTATCGCTCCTTTGCATGGCATTAATAGTTCTGCTCAAATTGCTCTGGTTGTGCAAGATGTCATAGAACTGCACGGAAACTGTCAAGGCCTTTCCTTTCAAGAACCCCTGGCTTACCTGCGCATTCCAAATCAACTCGTTAGTGTTCATCGAACTGTCGCTGAAACCCCTACGACTGTTCTCATGTAAATCGGTTGACAAACTCGTACCCCATGGCAGATAGAAGTTGAACGATGCTCCGTATGCGAATGTCCATGTATCAAGGTTGCTCTCACTCTGCAACATATTACGTGAATGAGTGTAGTTCAAAGAACCGTCAAGCGACACCTCTAACCAACTATTGCGGAAACTGCCCGTTAACTGCTCACTGATTGTCGTGGTTTTTGTGGTGTTCTTCTGAGAACTTGATGTATTGTCAAGCGCAAGATAACCTACATAATTATTATAACTTGCATTTGTAAACGTACTGATATTCCAATATCCCACCGAATCAATTGCCGTATTGTACATGAACGCTCCATTTATATCCCAGTTGCCGTTGATATTCTCAGGTTTCGTGGTACGTCCGCCGGTAACCTCATCGTATGTCACCATGTTACTGATACTATTCCGGGTAGTGTTATAGTTCACGAAGGTCATTAATGCTTGCTGACGCTTTTCCAAATATGTGTTGTAGAACAGGCGGAATGCATTAGTGAACGACGGCTTCAAACCAGGGTTACCTTTCGTGATGTTCAACGGGTCACTGTCATCAGTAATGTCAAGAAGGTCGCTCATACTCGGCTGACTAGTCGTCCCTCGATAATTAATCCTAAGATTGCTGATTTTCGAAAACCTATAACGGAAATCAAGAGTCGGTGTGAAATTCACTACATGGCGCACTGTATCAGTATTCACGCCCTGATACCTCTGAATAAAATGCGTCATCTGCGGTTGCAACATCGCTCCCACATTGAGTGTGTATTTCTGCCTTATCACCCTCAACATCAATTGTATCTCGTGGATATAGTTCTTATATTCCGAATATCTGCTAAGGTCATCATCTAAATAATCGGTATAAGGATTTTCCAATCGGTTGAAATAATCCCCCCACCCTCTATACATCGGGGTAATGCCATTGAAAATTTCTTCTCCAAGATTACTGAAATCGTATGTCGCCCTGTCGCTCTTGTTGTAGTTGTATGTGAACTTATAACTCAATTGCAGGAACATCGCCTTGAATATAGGTTCACTGTATGTAGCCTGTACACTGTAACTCCATTTCTTTGTCGGGGTGTAACTGTACCTGTTGGTCTGGTACGTGGAATCAACACCCAATGCATTCAATATCTGATACAAATGTACATCTGATGTACTAAGACTCTTACTATTGCTCTCACTGTAACTTATATCACCCCTCAACGTAGCATTACGCCCCTTTTTGTTTAATTTGCGATTTAACTGTAACATACCGCCCACCGACTTGTCCTCGCTGTACGAAATGGAATTGTTGCTCTTTGTGTTCACCATCAAACTATCACCAGCCATTGTAGCTATTGAAGCATCTGACAACGGATCTGACACATACTGATATGGATCTTCGTTGTATGAACCACTTGTTGACATCGACCTGCTGTCACTCTTTGTATATGTAAAATTAGGGCGGAACATGATATCGGTCATCGAGTCGGGCTTCCACTCCAAACGAAGACGGGCATCCCAACTGTCTGATCTGGTATAACTCTGACTAAAACTGTTCGAGAATGACCCTGTCTGACTGACAAAGTTCTCTGACGATTCTTCCTTACGCACATTGCCGTCCTTATGATTCCACCTTACACTGCCGTCCAACTTCAACTTGTCATTGCCTGAATCGTAATTGAAATTGGCTCCTATCATTTTCGATGCGTTCAGTCCTTGGTTGCCACCCCCAAAACGGCCTCCACCGCCTCCTCCTGGAAATCCTTTGTCATTGGTGTCGTTGGCATTGCCGAAAAGCATAACCTTCGTCTTCTCCTTGAACAGACCTGCCATCAGGCGTTCTGAATATCTGCTGTGTGTTCCTACGGACAAGTCAACATTACCCAAAAAGCCTTTGTTCATGCCTTTCTTTATTCCAAAGTCAAGAACGGTCTGTTCCTCTCCGTCATCTATTCCTGTTATTTTCGCCAAGTCGCTCTTTTCATCGTAACTCTTAACCTTTTCTATAATGGATGTCGGCAGGTTCTTCAACGCTGTCTGTGTATCGCCCGTCATAAACTCCTTACCGTCAACAAGCACCTTCTTCACTTCCTTGCCGTTGATTTTGATATTTCCTTCATCGTCAACCTGTGCTCCAGGCAATTTCTTCACGAGTTCCTCTACAACAGAGCCTTCTGGTGTTCGGTAAGCACTTGCATTATAAACAAAAGTGTCCTCCACTACCGTCACTCGTGCCGCCTGTCCTAATATGGTGGCTTCTTTCAGCATTATGGCATCGCCATTCATCGTTATCTTGCCTAATGCCACACTCATTCCTTCCTTGATTTTTACTTCCTTGAACATCGTCTTGTAACCGACACTCGTGAATTTCAGCAAATATGTACCGTTATCGGGAACTGCTATCTCAAACTCGCCATATTCGTTACTTAGCGTTCCATCTACATACGTACTGTCTTTCTGTAACAACTGCACAGTAACATCTACTACTGCGTCTTTATTGTCCCGGTCAACGATACGTCCAGAGATTTTTGCATCTTGCGCTGACATCCCAACTGCGGTCAGCACAAAACACATCAAGAGAAGTATTTTTTTCATTTTTTAGAATTTATTATTATGCTTTTTACGTTAGACGGTTTAATTTCATTTTTGTTTAATGCAATATCACCTAAAATTGTCAGAAAAGTTTTATTTATCGACATAAATCACTAATTTTGCATTTATTATATCGTTTTCACCTTGTCAAAACCCCAAAGCAAGTGATTTTTAATAAGGGAAATTGATAAACTTAATTCGTTTTAAAATGAACAGTATGGAACAGAAAATTATTATATCCAAATGTCTGAAAGATGAAATCTCCACAGCTATCGAGGAATGTGAGCACGACAGGGTTTTCATCCTCGTTGATGAAACTACAGAGAAAGATTGTCTGCCGATAGTTCTCGACTTGAACATTCCTTATCTGAACGAAGCTAAGGTCATAACAATCGGAGCGTCTGACAATCACAAGGACCTTGATTCGCTCTCGCATGTGTGGAAATCGCTCTGTGATAATGGTGCTACCCGCCACTCCTGTTTGCTCAACATCGGTGGGGGTATGGTAACTGACCTTGGCGGCTTCGCTGCCTCTACTTTCAAGCGTGGCATTAATTTCATCAATATCCCTACTACCTTGCTCGCCATGGTCGATGCTTCTGTAGGTGGTAAGACAGGCATCAATTTTAATGGCTTGAAAAATGAGATTGGTGTCTTCAACGATGCCAAAACGGTGATTATCAACACGGAATTTCTCAAGTCTCTCGATAGGGATAATATCTGTTCCGGTTATGCTGAGATGATTAAGCATGGTCTGATTAGTAACGTGGAGATGTGGAAGGAACTGATGGTTTTCGACATCCTCAATCCAGATTTGTCTCAACTGCAGGATATGGTGGCTCGCAGCATAAATGTCAAGGAAAAGGTGGTTGAACAGGACCCTCACGAAAAGGGCATCAGAAAGGCTCTCAACCTTGGTCATACTATGGGGCATGCTTTTGAGTCGATGAGTCTGCATACTGACCATCCCCTACTCCATGGCTATGCTGTGGCTTTTGGCATTGTTTGCGAACTTTACCTCAGTTGCGTGAAAACCAACTTCCCTACTGACATTATGCGCCAGACTATCAGTTATATCAAAAATACATACGGCAGTTTCCTATTCACTTGCGACGACTACGACACACTTATCAGTCTGATGAAACATGACAAGAAAAACACTGCGGGAACTATAAACTTCACCCTACTTAGCGGTATCGGTGAGATTAAAATCAACCAGACGGCTTCAAAAGAGGAACTGATGGAGGCTCTCGACTTCCTACGTGAAGGTGCCAATTAATCTGTTTATTGCTTCCTTTTCTTCTCCATCTTAATCATGAGCAGTCCGATTGCTGTCCAGATAAGCTCTCTTATCCTTATGATTAACGCCACGAAAATGCCTACATTAGCGGACATCGCAAGACTTGCTGTGGACATTAGAAAACCGCCCTCTCTACCGCCTAATTGCAGGGGCATGAAAAACAACAGGTTGGCAAAAAGACTGGTGAATGCGAGGATTAATATACAATGGATGAAGTTTACATGGGGCATCAATACAAGCAACACGAACATCACTTCCAATGCCGACACTATCCTGCACGACAGTTCCAACAGCACGGCGGCGACAAATGATTTCCTGTTCTGCTTGTGCAATGCGGCAATCTGACTGTCTATCGTGTCAAGTTGTTCCTTGTGCTTTTCAATAAACTTTTTCGCCCACTTTTTCACGCCAGGTATATGACGTATCAGGTTCATCGCCCTCACTGCCATGCCTTTTTCATATCCTTTCATGAAAAACCATATACCCAACACACAGAATGCTCCTGCCAAAGCCAAAATTATGCCGATACCGAAGGTAACTTTTTCGGTGAATATAAACAGGAAAATCGAGAGCAGCCAAAATAAAAAATGACTGAATATATGTGTCATGGCATAGAGTATCACTGACGAGGATGCCCGCTCCGTTCCTATTATCGGCGACAACGACATCACCCTATATGGCTCGCCGCCCATCAATCCTCCTGGCGTGGCATAGTTCAAGGCAAACCCTGACACTGTTATCTTATACAGCCAGAGAAAGTTTATCTTTGTCTTTTTCTCCGCCCCGCTGTTTATTATTATGTACCAAGTGGAGGTATTGAAAATATATAGGAATGCCCACAACAACAAGACTGCAAAGAACCAGTAACCGGCATTTTTCAAACCGTTCCAGACTTCCTTGAAGTCAAGCTGCGTAATCATTACGATTAGCAAGACAATACCGAACACAAAGAATATGTTCTGATATTTCTTCTTCATTTCTTATTGATTTGTGGTATTTATGCCTCTTGCTCCGATTTATCTTCCTGAACTTCCATCTTTTTCTTCGGGAATGGGAGTCTTGGCCGCTCGCCTTCTTCTTTCTTCTCGTGATACAACTTAGGCAACGGATCGGCAAGCGGCTCGTCGTAGTTCGCCCTGTTGCGGAACACATCAATAGCAAAGAATATGGCATGGCGGAAAGACTCTTCATCGGCTTCTCCCTTGCCAGCTATCTCGCTGTCTA
>JAJQAR010000331.1 GCA_021203705.1 Prevotella sp.
ATAGTAAATAATATTTATAAAACAAACTCTTATTGCGGTTGTATGATATAGGCTTACAGCATTATTCGTTCATCAGGAATTCCTTGAAGTTGGCGAAGTTCTTAGTCATCGGGATGCTCCGTTTTGTTCCCTTCATGAACTCGGCGAGTCGGTCGGGGATGGTGACGGTGGAGTTGATTGCGCTCTCAACGGTGTCCTTGAATTTGGCAGGGTGTGCCGTTTCAAGAAATACGCCAGTCTCGCCTGGCAGAAGCTGTTCTTTCAAGGCACGATAGCCACAAGCACCGTGGGGGTCGAGGATGTAACCGTTTTCGGTGAAACAGGATTTCATTGTCTCACGAATCTGGTTATCGCTGTATGTCGCACCACTGATTATTGAAGTAATTGTGTCGTGGTTGCCCTTGTACAAGTCATAAACACGTGCGAAGTTGCTTGGATCTCCTACGTCCATAGCATTTGCTATTGTCTGGAAACTTGGTTTCGGCTTGTAAACGCCTGTTTTCAGGAAGTTGTAGAAAATGTCGTTGGCATTGTTGGCAGCGATGAAACGCTTTATGGGCAGTCCCATGCGGTGTCCGAAAAGTCCAGCGGTGATGTTGCCGAAATTACCGCTCGGAACGCATACGACAAGGTTGTCTGCAAGTCCCTGCTCTTTCATTCGTGCGTAAGCGTTGAAATAGTAGAACGCCTGTGGGAGGAAACGTGCCACATTGATTGAGTTGGCGGATGTCAGTCGGATATGTTCATTGAGTTCCTTGTCCATGAAGGCACTCTTGACCAATGCCTGGCAGTCGTCAAACACCCCGTCAACCTCTATTGCCGTGATGTTCTGACCGAGTGTGGTGAACTGGCTTTCCTGAATTTTACTGACCTTTCCTTTCGGGTAAAGAACATACACGTGGATGCCCTCAACACCCAAGAAGCCGTTGGCTACGGCAGAACCCGTGTCTCCGCTTGTGGCAACAAGTACGTTGACAAGTTCCTTGCCCTCCTTGCGGTTGAAATGACCGAGCATGCGAGCCATGAAGCGTGCTCCCACATCCTTGAAGGCGAGGGTAGGACCATGAAACAGTTCGAGCGACCAGATATTGTCGCAAACCTTCACAACAGGACAATCGAAAGAGAGTGTGTCGTAAACGATTTTCTTCAAATCATCACTTTCGATATCCTCTCCGAAGAACGCTTTAGCTACCTCAAAGGCGATTTCCTGGAATGAAAAGTGTTCGATATTGTCAAAAAAATCATTTGGGAGTTGTTTTATCTCCTCTGGCATATACAGTCCCTTGTCAGATGCCAACCCTTTCACTACGGCTTCACGCAGTGTGGCAAGGGGAGAGGTATGGTTCGTACTATAATAGTGCATTTTGAGTTAAGAGTTAAGAATTAAGAATTCGATTTTGCTTGTAACTTTCCTCATATAGCCATTAAGTTTCTGATGAACTCGTCTTGACGCAGCATGCCGTAATAGCCGTTGACACAACTGACTTCATCGTAGGTTTGAACGTCATCAGGTTCGATACCAGGATGCCATATTGCGAATGGCACAGGTTCCTGAACGTGGATACGCATCTCAACGGGGGTAGGGTGGTCGGGCATCACGGCAATACAAACAGGGTTGTCCTTCCACTTGCTTACCTCATCATAGATTGGTTTTACGATTCTTTGGTCGAGATATTCTATTGTACGGAGTTTCAATTCAAGGTCTCCATCATGGCCGGCCTCATCACTTGCCTCAAGGTGCAGGAACACGAAATCGTTTGTCCTAAGGGCGTTGATTGTCGCCTGTGCCTTTCCCTCATAGTTGGTGTTGTAAAGTCCAGTAGCACCTGGTACGTTTATCGCATCCAATCCTGCATAATGACCGATTCCCTTTATAAGGTCAACGGCAGTGATTACGGCACCGCACTTGATTTGCGGATAAAGATCCTCTAATGTCTGCATAGCAGGGCGGTAACCGCCGCTCCAGGGCCATATACTGTTAGCCATGTTCTTGCCGTTCTTCTTCCTCTCGATATTGAAAGGATGGTTTTCGAGCAGTGGTTGTGATTTTAGGATAAGGCTGTTTATCAGATCAGCCGTTTCCTGACCAGTCATGCGCTCTCCGTCTTTCTTGTTCTCCCACCCCTTTTCAGCTTTCACCAAAAGAGGTCGCCATGGCTCATCAGGGTGGTCGTGAGGCGGTGCGCACTCAATATGTTTGTTACCGCCACGTATAACGAGCAGGTGACGGTATTGTATTCCAGGAATAAACTGGATATTCTCGTTTCCAAGATGTTCATTGAGGTATTTTATCAGTCCTGCAGCATCTTCGGTCTGTAAATGACCGCCATGGTGGTTTTTTATCGTGCCGTTATCTGCTAATGTGATGATGTTGCAACGTATTGCGAAGTCATCAGGGCGCATCTCATAACCGATGCTTGCCGCCTCAAGTGGACCCCTGCCTTCATATACCTTACTGAGGTCATAACCAAGAATGGAGGTGTTGGCAACCTCGCTGCCAGGAGGGAAGCCATCGGGTACGGTCAGCAACCTGCCCGTGCGCCCGTTACGTGCCAGCATATCCATATATGGCTTGTTGGCATATTGCAGCAATGTCTTTCCTCCCAATCTTTCAACGGCATGGTCGGCCATTCCGTCTCCGAGTATTATCAAATGCTTCATTGTTCGTTGTTTATGCAGTTTCCCTGAAATGTTGGTTGCTTTTCAAAAAATCAGATATTAGCGATACTCATTATGTTAGCGAATACGCCAGCCGCCGTTACGCTCGCCCCGGCGCCATAGCCCTGTATGAGCATCGGGTATTCCTTGTAACGCTCGGTGGTAAGCAGAACTATGTTGTTAGAGCCTTCGAGGTTATAGAAAGGATGGTCTTTCTCCACTGTCTGCAAGGAGACACTCGTTTGTCCCAATTCCATTTTCGCCACGAAACGCCAGCGCATCTCTTTTGCCTCAATCTCCTTACGGCGTTCCTCAAAATCAGCATCCAACTGTGGCAGATTTGTCCAGAAGTCATCCAACGACCCATCGAAGAACGACTGTGGGATGAAAAGGTTTTTCTCCACGTCAGCCTGTTCTGTTTTGTAACCAGCTTCACGCGAGAGGATTACGAGTTTTCGTATTACGTCAGTGCCACTAAGGTCAATGCGTGGGTCAGGCTCACTGTAACCACTTTCCTTTGCACGGCGAACAGCTTCAGAGAATGGCACTTCTGCGGACAGTTCGTTGAAAATGAAATTCAGCGTACCACTAAGTACAGCTTCTATCTTCAGTATTTTGTCACCTGAATTTCTTAGGTCATTTATTGTACCGATAATCGGCAGTCCTGCTCCCACATTCGTCTCGAAACGGAATTTCACGCCACGTGCGAGAGCCGTTTTTTTCAGTTTGAAATAGCTCTTATAGTCGGATGATGCCGCAATCTTGTTGGCTGCGATAATGGATATGTTGTGTTCAAGGAAATCCTGATAGAGAGCCGCCACCTCACTGCTTGCGGTGCAGTCAACGAACACGCTGTTGAAGATATTCATGCCTACCACCTCATCGTGCATGTGCTGGGTGTTGCTGGGCTCTGAGTTCTCAAGAATTTCACGATAATTGTTCAGGTCGATTCCCTCACGGTCGAAGACTGCGTTCTTACTGGTAGCAATGCCAACCACGTTGAGTTTCAACCGTCTGTTCTGTTTCAGTTCCTCGTATTGAGAGCGTATCTGTTCGAGTAATTTGCTTCCCACCGTTCCGATACCACAGATAAACAGGTTGAGGACGTTGTATTCAGAGAGGAAGAACGAGTCGTGCAATACGTTGAGCGACTTTCTAAGATATTTCCTGTTTACTACAAAGGATATGTTTGTCTCTGATGCACCCTGCGCACAGGCGATGACACTTATACCACTTCTTCCCAACGTACCGAACAGTTTTCCAGCGATACCTGGAGTATGTTTCATGTTCTCACCTACGATGGCTATTGTGGCAAGTCCACTCTCCGCATGCATGGGGAACATTGCACCTGTCTCTATCTCCTTTGCGAACTCCTCGTTGAGCACTCTCACGGCATCTGCGGCATCGGAGCCCTTAACACCGATAGAAGTAGAGTTCTCGGAAGAAGCCTGACTGACCATGAAGACAGAAATGCCGTTGTCTGCCAATGCTGTGAAGATACGGCGGTTGACACCGATAACACCCACCATAGACAGTCCTGTTACAGTTATCAAAGTGGTGTCGCTGATGCTCGAAATACCTTTAATCGCTTTGCGGTCGTTGTCGATTTTTTCTTTTATCACCGTACCCTGCGCCTTGGGGTTGAAAGTGTTCTTTACCTTTATAGGAATGTTCTTGATACATACAGGGTATATCGTTGGAGGATAGATAACTTTCGCACCGAAGTTGCAAAGCTCCATTGCCTCAATATAGCTCAATTCGCTTATCGTGTATGCTGTGTGTATGATGCGTGGGTCGGCTGTCATAAAACCGTCAACATCAGTCCAAATCTCAAGAATCTCAGCGTTGAGGGCTGCTGCGATGATTGATGCCGTGTAGTCGCTACCGCCTCGCCCTAAGTTTGTAGTCTCGCCAGTGTTTTTGTCCTTACTGATGAAACCTGGTACTACGGAAATGCGAGGCATATCAACGAATGCTTCCCGCACTAACTTGTTGGTCAGTTCACTATCCAATGTATTCTTGCGGTTTTTGTACTCTGTCTTGATAAAGTCGCGCGCATCCAACAACACGGCATTCTTTACCAATGTTGCGGTGATAAGCGAACTGAGCCGCTCGCCATAGCTTACTATGGCGTTCTGGGTTTTCTCACTAAGGTCGTGGATTAGGTAAACACCGTAAAAAATACTTTTGAGCTGTTCTAAAAGGATGTCAACAGCATTGAAAAGGTCCTCTCTTTTCTTCGGATCGGTTATTATCTTGTCAATCATCTGATGGTGGCGTTTCACCATCAAATCAAAGTCTTTCTTGTATTTGTCATCGCCACGCAATGCTAATTGTGACATTGTAAGGAGATCATCGGTTATTCCTCCTAATGCGCTGACGACAACTACTATGGGCTGTTTCTTAGCCTCAAATTCTACTATTTTCTTTAAGCACAGAATGCTTTTAACGGAACCTACGGACGTTCCACCAAATTTTAAAACTTTCATTTTTGTTTTGTTTTAGTTGTTTGAGAGCCCTGCGACAAATAGGGCGTATTTTTCTTAAACGGCTGCAAAATTAACAAGAAATCTGTTTTTAGACAATTTTTCATGTATAAATTACTACATTTGCAAAGAAAAAACTTGAAATGATTAACGAATATCAGGTCAGACTTTTGCCGCAGGATGCGGTTGACGAGGCGGCTATCATAGATTCTGTTGCCCGTGAGAAGGGTTTTGATGCGAGGACGGTGAGGCATCTTAGGGTGTTGAAACGAAGTATTGACGCGCGTCAGCGCACTATTTACGTTAATCTCATGGTTAGAGTATATATAAATGAGGAACCAGAGGATGACGCATACGAGCACACAGAATATCCTGACGTATCGGCGGCTAAGCGTGTCATTGTGGTGGGTGAGGGGCCTGGCGGACTGTTCGCATCGCTTCGCCTTATAGAATTAGGGCTGCGACCTGTTATTATTGAGCGGGGTAAGGATGTGCATGAGCGCAAGAAAGACCTTGCTCAGATTACCAAGACACAAAAGGTTGACGGTGAGAGCAATTATTGCTTTGGAGAAGGAGGTGCTGGTGCTTATTCTGACGGAAAACTATATACGAGGAGCAAGAAACGAGGGAATGTCAATAAGATTTTGAATGTGTTTTGTCAGCATGGAGCACCGCTATCGATTTTATCTGATGCTCATCCTCATATCGGAACAGACAAGTTGCCAGGCGTAATCGAAAATATGCGCAACACTATTATTAAATGTGGCGGTGAGGTGCATTTCCGCATGAAGATGACGGGTATGCTGCTTGAT
>JAJQAR010000239.1 GCA_021203705.1 Prevotella sp.
CATTTATTCTGTTCATGTCGAATAATATTTATAAACTTGTCAAGTTGTTTACTGTCTTTAATGCCTGGTGCCGTCTCAAAGCGGCTGTTCAGGTCGATGCCGGCAAATCGAGGATGTCTATAATTCAATACCCGTTGTTCATCTCCAGGACCGATACCACCAGCCAAGAGGAAAGGCTTCTTGCCATCATAGTAATGCAGCACATCCCAGTCGAATTGCTCACCGCTCCCACCTACCGTCTTGCATTTGGTGTCAAAAAGGAACAAATCAACGGCTGCCAAATCTTCGTATTCGTGATATTTCAATATATCTGTTTTACCATTAACTGAAAAGACCTTTGTAATGGGAAGGGCTGTGGCAAGATGAACAGCATCGCACATCTCTGGTGATTCACTGCCATGCAATTGAACTCTGTTCAGTCCGAGCATCCTTACCTTATCCAACACTTCTTCAATAGTAGGGTCAACGAACACCCCGACACGACATACGGCTGGCAGGTAGTCTGGTTTGGAATAAACATTCCGTTTGCTCTTATCCCAGCAAATAAAACCCATCATATCAGGGTGCAGGTTCTCAACAGCCCTGATATTCTGTCCATCCCTCATGCCACATACCTTGATTATCATATAATATTGATTATCCTATTGCTTTGATGAAATCGGATAGTGCCTTACCAGGGTCTGTCTCTTTCATGAAACATTCCCCTATGAGAAAGCCTCTAAACCCCACCTCACGCAGACTGCTGATAATAGCAGGATTGCTGATACCACTCTCACTTACTTTCAGTTTTTCCTCCGGCAACAGATGAGCGAGATTAAAAGAATTCTGCACATCAGTATGGAAAGTACCTAAATTGCGGTTGTTCACCCCCACCATATCCACGTCAGGTGTAACATAATCTATTTCGTTGGGAGAATGAATTTCAAGCAACACCTCCAATTTCAGTTCATGTGCCGTCTTGTTCAGTTGGGCACACTCCTCTTTCGTAAGGTCAGCAGCTATGAGCAGCACCGCATCAGCCCCTATCTCCTTTGCCTGAAACAGTTGGTACTCATCCACGATAAAATCCTTGCGCAATATGGGAATGGAGACTTGTGGGCGCACCTGACGGACATAGTCCATACAGCCTCCGAAATACTCCTCATCAGTAAGAATGCTCAATGCCGAAGCCCCATTCCTCGCATAAAAAGGGACGACATCCATAGGAGTAGTGTCTGCATGTATCCAACCCTTGGAAGGACTCTTGCGCTTAAACTCGGCTATTATGCCGTATGGACTGTCTGCCAATGATTTGCGCATGCTATGGCTCTCCAGGCCACTTTCCATAATTTTCTCCACACGGGCATATAATACTCTTGGCGGCACATCCTCTTTTTGGCGTGCAACCTCAACCCTCTTGTGCGCTACTATTTCATCCAATATATCCCTCATTGGTTCACTTCTATGAATTTGCGGAACGTTGCCAAAGCCTTACCGCTCTCCAACGTCTCCTTTGCCACGGCGATGCTGTCCTCAAAACTCAGATTCTTATCAATAACGCTGATTGCACAGGCAGCATTCACCATAACCACATTCTTCTGACCTTCGGTACTCGTTCCTTCAAGAATACTGGCGAATATCCTTTTTGCATCCTCGATAGTCTTACCGCCATTAATCTCCTGCTGACTGACACGCTGCAAACCAAGATCCTCCGGTGAATATACCTTTTCTTGATTGTTGAAAATATATTTAAATGTACCGGTCAGTGAGATCTCGTCGTAACCGTCAAAACTGTAAACAATACCATAGTTGTCTCCTATCTTCTGGTGTACGTTGTTGTAGAGCCTCATCTGATCTTGCGTGGCAGTTCCATGAAGGGAATTTTTTGCATGGCACGGATTTACCAAGGGACCCAGCAAGTTAAAACAGGTAGGAACAGCCAATGCCTTACGTGTGGGACCCACGAATTTCATGCCGTATGCGAAAAGTGGTGCATGGAAATAACAAATACCAACCTCGTCAAGAGAACGGCGTAACTTGTCAGCATCATCCGAGAACTTTGCACCAAACTCCTGCAAGATGTTGCTTGCCCCACTGACACTCGTACTGCCGAAATTGCCATGCTTCGTAACCTTATAGCCTGCACCAGCAACGACAAAAGAACAACAGGTACTGATATTGAACGTGTTTTTACCGTCACCACCGGTACCCACTATGTCAATGGTATTCTCATCATCGAAGTCTATATGCTTGCCCGTCTCAAGCAGACCATCACGAAAACCGAGTAACTCGTCAACGGTTACGCCCCGAACCTGCAACGCCATGAGTAAAGCTGCTATCTGCTGCACGTTGTATTTCTCCTTCGTAATATTCAGCATTATCTCATGAGTATCCTCACGTGATAATGTTCCTCCTTCAATCAGATTTACAAGATATTTTTTCATTGCTTCAACCAATTATTCATTATTGTCTTACCGTCAGGGGTCAGTACACTTTCAGGATGATACTGTATGCCCCGGATATCATATTCCTTATGTCGCATTGACATGATGTAGCCCTCGTCGCTAACACTCGTAACCTCAAAACAGCTTGGCAAGCCTTCCTTATCGACTATCCACGAGTGATAACGCCCTACCTCCATAGTCTTTGGCAGTGAGTTGAAAATATAGTCGTCGGCACAGACATGCACAGGTGTAGCCACACCATGGAACACAGAACTGAGGTTTGTCAGTTTTGCACCGAATGCCTCACCGATAGCTTGATGCCCTAAACAGATGCCAAGGATAGGTTTATGGCCTGCGTATGTCCTTATGACATCCAATAGCAAACCTGCCTCACATGGGATGCCGGGACCAGGCGACAGTACTATCTTGTCAAACGGTTCAAGGTCAGGCAGTTGGAACTTGTCATTACGATACACCGTAACACCTGCCCCTAATTCCTTGATAAGATGACTCAAATTATACGTAAATGAGTCATAATTGTCTATGATTACTATCTTCATATCTTCTCCGCTATTTCTATTGCCTTGCGCAATGCACCCAACTTATTGTTCACCTCCTGCAACTCATATTCCACATCACTCTTAGCCACGATACCACCACCGGCCTGAAACCACAGCTCGTTGTTCCTACTTACAAATGTGCGGATAGTAATTGCCTGATTCAGGTCTCCGTTAAGACCGATAAAACCGATGCACCCACCATACGCACCACGGTTGTGCGGCTCATACTCACTGATTAATTGCATGGCCCTGACCTTCGGCGCACCACTAAGCGTACCTGCCGGGAATGTTTCAATGAAAGCCTCGATAGGATCGGCATCATCATTCAGCTCTCCACTAACACGACTTACTAAATGGATTACATGACTGTAAAACTGCATATCCTTATAGAAGTCCACATGCACGTTGTGACAGTTACGACTTAGATCATTACGCGCCAAATCAACCAACATCACATGCTCCGCATTCTCCTTTGGATCATTTTTCAGATATAAGGCATTCTTCGTGTCCTCTTCAACATTGCCCGTCCTTTTCGTGGTGCCAGCTATCGGGTCAATATACGCCCTCCTGCCAACTATCCTACAGTGTGTCTCAGGACTGGAACCGAAAATCCTAAAACCGCCAAAATCAAAATAGAACAGATACGGACTGGGGTTGATGCTGCGCAACGCCCTATACAGTTTGAAGTCATCCCCGTTGTAACGCTGTTTGAAGCGGCGGGACAGCACAATCTGGAACACATCTCCCCTAAGACAGTGGGCAATACCCTTGCGGATATTCTCACGATGCTCATCATCAGTGAGAGTACTCCAAAAGTCTCCTATAGGGTGAAAATCATAGATGTGGCAGGAATGATTGGAAATGTCCTTCTCCAATTGGTCAATGTCTTCCTCCTCTCCATCCTGCAATAGTTGAACAAGTGTCATCTGATTACGAAAATGGTCGAACACAACGATGTCCTTATATAATATGTATAGCAGGTCGGGCGCATCATTCTCCTTCTGCGTCTCATCTTTAACAGCGATATTCTCAAAATATCTCACCGCATTAAACGATGTGTATCCATACATCCCACAATACTCCTTGTTCTCGCCCTCAATATCAAATTTGCCGATGAAGTCGTTGATAAGGTTGGCTGTGCCGTAGTCCTCTGTAATGTCATGCTCTACAATACTTGCGTTAGGCAATGTCATACGTCCCACTCCATGCCCGACACTTACCGAAGCTATCGGGTGTAAGGCGATGAATGACTTGGAATTTTCCTGACCGTGATAGTCGGAACTCTCCATCAGCGCACTCTGCGGGTACACGTCACGCACTTTCAGATAAGCACTGACAGGAGTGACCAAGTCACATAGAAGTCTTTTGCTCGCTGTATGATATTTAAATTGCGTCATAGTTAATCTCATCCTTATGTTTCAAATAGGTAGCCATATCCTTGTCGCCCCTGCCACTTACGGTAAGAACCACCACATCATCTTTCTTGAATTTCATCTTCGGCAATAGGGCAAGAGCATGACTGCTTTCCAATGCCGGTATTATACCCTCAAGGCGGGTAAGTTCAAATGCCGCTTGCAGAGCCTCATCATCATTTGCCGCTAGTACTTGAGCACGCCCCTGCTCATAGAGGTTGCAATGGATAGGACCGGTACCAGGATAGTCAAGTCCTGCTGAGATGGAATACGGCTCTATAATCTGACCATCCTCTGTCTGCATCACCTTAATCCTACTGCCGTGCAAAATACCGATAGTTCCTATCTGCAATGACGCTGCCGTCTGCAATGTCTCCATACCTAAGCCTCCTGCCTCGCCAAGAACTATTTTCACCCTGTCATCATCAATATAATTGAAGATAGTGCCAGCAGCATTACTGCCGCCACCTACGCATGCCATGAGATAGTCGGGATAATCACGCCCTTCCTTTTCCATGAGCTGTTCTTTGATCTCTGCGGAAATTATGCTTTGCAAACGGGCGACAATGTCTGGATATGGATGTGGTCCTACTGTACTGCCTATTATATAAAAGGTGTCGGCAGGATGGCAACACCAGTCGCGTATCGCCTCATTGGTGGCATCCTTCAATGTCTTGTTGCCGCTCTGCACGGGGAACACCTCCGCACCCAACATACGCATGCGCTCCACATTAGGAAACTGCCTCTCCACATCAAGTGCACCCATATATACCCTACATGGCATATTCATCAGCGCACATACGGTAGCAGTGGCGACACCATGCTGACCGGCACCCGTCTCGGCAATGATACGTGTCTTGCCCATCTTCTTGGCAAGGAGAATCTGACCGATGGCGTTATTTATCTTGTGAGCTCCTGTATGGTTCAAATCCTCACGTTTCAAATATAGTTTGCAGCCATATTTCTCACTCATACGACTGGCGTAATATAAAGGACTTGGTCGCCCAACATAGTCACGCAACAGATACATGTACTCTTTCTGAAACTCCTCACTCTCTAAAATAGAGCGATAGCACTGTTTCAAGGTATCAACTGTCTTGTAAAGGATTTCTGGAACGTATGCCCCTCCGAACTCCCCATAAAAACCGTTATCGTCAACTTGGTATGTCATATCTTATATATTTAAAAAGGCCCCTCGTGGGTTTACGAAGAGCCTTATTGTTATTTACGCCTTTTGGGGCATGGCTTTTTAACCTCACGAGATTTCCATTCCTGAGTTGTGTCACCACCAATATATGTTGTTTCTAAACATGCTCCTTTTAATTTGTCTGCAAAGTTATTAAAAATACAGCAAACTGCAAATTTTTTCAGTGTATTTTTTATAAAATGAAACAAAAACAGATTTTCATGTAGAGATTCGCTATTTATAATAATGTGAGCTTTATCTTGTTTTAGCGACTTTCTTGCCATTTACAATATAGATGCCACGCTGTCTTGTGTTGCTGACACGCTGGCCTGCGA
>JAJQAR010000251.1 GCA_021203705.1 Prevotella sp.
TTATATGGTAGGGGGTGGTTAGCGTCGTGGATGATGCATTTCCCGTTTACATTGATAGGTTCAAAACCCTCATCTTCCCATACCTTGTTCCAGTTCTTGTATTCAGCCGCCTCCAAAGTGTAGGATATCTCTATGTTTTCGAAAGGAAAAGATGATATTATCTCATCAAGAGCCGGCTTATCGAGAGCCTGTTTCTGAACGTATCCGTTAATAGTTCCATTCTCATTTTCATCGAATGATTCAAATCCCGTATCACCAGCCATTCCACAAAGCACGTCTTTTGCAGCTTGCAATAATGTTGATTCAATTGTCTTCCCGTCTTTACTTGCGATATTGAATATAGCCTTGAAGTACTCCATTTTCTTGTTAAAAACTGTGCAAATGTATAAAAATTAGGGGAAATCCTATCAAGGTTTAGAGTTTTTCCCTAAATTTGCAAGTAGAATAGAAAGTAACTTTGCTTATAAATATGGAGGCAAGAATTATGAAAAGGTTAGTTTTCTTTACGCTATTCTTTGGCTTGTTGTCAGCAGGTGCATTCGCACAGGATGACATGTATTTCAAGCCAAGTAAGAAGAATAGTACAAATAATAAGACAACGTATCAAAGCTCAACGGTGGAGCGTGTATATAACAGCTCCCCAAGAGACGTTGACGAGTACAACCGTATGGGAAATTTCGAGAGCAGTTACAGTGTTTTGGATTCCGATTCCATTATGAGTGATGTCATAGAATTGTATCCGGATAGTGTGTATGCAGCCATGTCTGACAGTTTGGTTGAGTATGATGATGACGCATATATCGATGATATACCATACGATGAAGATGAGGATTACTCGTGCAGCAGAAGAATGAGCCGTTTTGATGATTTCTATTGGTGCGACCCATGGTATTGTGGATGGTACGGACCTTACTATTATTCACGCTACTGGTGGTTTGACCCGTGGTATGATCCGTGGTTCTATGGATATTATGGCTGGTACGGTTGGTATTATCCGTCGTATTGGTATGGCGGCGGTTTTGCCTATCGTGGCTATCCTGGTACGAGAAATCATGGCAGGTTGAACGCAGGAATTGGCAGAGGCAACTTCAATGGACGTCGTACGGCAGGAAGCAGTGCAAATGCTGTCAATAGTCGTTACAATGGCATGAACCGTTCTAATGGCAGTTTCAATGGCAGCCGGCAGAGTAATACGTATTCTCGTCAGAACACGCGAACATCACCGACGTATAACAACAATTCTTTCAATGGAAGTCGCAGTAACAGTAGCTTTGGCGGCAGTAGAGGTGGCAGCTTCGGTGGCAGTCGTGGTGGTTCCTTCGGCGGTGGCAGTCGTGGCGGCGGAGGAGGCGGTCACTTTGGTGGAGGCGGAAGACGATAAATGAATTTTATTTTTAATGATTATGAAGAGAATTTTATCAATATCATTGTTTTGTATCCTTGCCATATCTCTTTCGGCACAGGAGACATACGAGAATGCTAATATTGTGGGTGAGGACCTCAACGGTACGGCACGATATGTCGGTATGGGCGGTGCTATGGATGCCCTCGGCGCAGATATTTCCACTATTGGCACTAACCCTGCAGGTATCGGATTGTTCCGCCATTCAACGGCAAACGTGTCTTTCGGCTTTGTTTCACAACAGGGCACGGAGAGTTTTGCCAACGGCAATAAGACGACTATGAGTTTTGACCAGGTGGGTTTCGTGTATTCTCACAAGTCAGGGTACAACTCATTTGTGAACTTTGCGTTTAACTATCACAAGAGCAACAATTTCGACTTTATCCTTTCGGCTGCTGATGCTCTTAATGGAGCTTCCCAAAATAAGTTGTCTTACATGAAAGGTGCAGAAGGAGTGTTTGATTTATATAATCAGGGTGGTACATACGTAAGTGGTGACAATACCTTTAATCAGGTTGATTACCTTTATTATAATATGTTGCTGGCTGACGATGATGGAAACTTCTACTATAACGATGCCAACAGTTATATGTTTAACCGTGCTAACACAGGATATATCGGTGAATATGATTTCAATATAAGCGGAAATGTAAACGACCGTTTTTACTGGGGGATAACATTTGGTTTAAGTGATGTGCATTACAAGGCTTACAGTGAATATACTGAAAATCTCTTGGGTAGTTACAACGGTTCTATTGGTAGTGTGCTGCTCTCTGATGAGCGCAGGATAACGGGTACAGGCTTCAACATTAAGGCTGGTATTATAGTACGCCCGATAGAATCATCCCCGTTCCGTATCGGTTTGTCTGTTTCCACACCTACATGGTATGACCTTACGACAACCAATTATACTATGTTGCAGTTGTCGAATGACTTTGACGCTAACTATGGAAGGTATGACTCCGGGTCAAATGCTGAAGCATACGACTTCTCTCTTTACACCCCTTGGAAATTTGGTGTAAGTCTTGGTACTACTTTCGGTAAGTATCTTGCTGTTGGTGCCGTGTATGAATATGATGATTATGCGAAACTCAGTTCTCGTATAAATGATGGCTATTCTTACGACTGGTATTATGACGCATATTATACTAATACTTCAAGTGACCGCGCTATGAACCGTCATACGAGGCATACATTGAAAGGTGTGAGTACGCTGAAATTGGGCCTCGAACTAAAACCTTTCGAGAATTTCTCTGTAAGAGTGGGTTACAACTACGTATCTCCGATGTATGATAAGAATGGTTACAAGGACGGTACTATCAATTCGCCTGGTTCTTACTACGCTTCCCAGACTGACTATACCAATTGGGGAGCGACCGACAGGTTTACTGCCGGTGTGGGATATAATTTCGATAAGTTCTCTGTTGACCTCGCTTATCAGTTTACAAAACAGCAGGGTGATTTCTATCCTTTCACAAGTTATTATGGAAGTACAAGCGAAGACAATAATATTTGCAGTGCTGTACAGGTTAACAACAAGAGACATCAACTTCTTTTGACTTTGGGCTATCACTTTTGATTTTATATAAAATCTTAATTGCGGATTACAAGTTTACATTCCATGCTTCAGTATATGTTCTGGACGTGAAGGTGATTTGTAAACCGCAATTTTATTTGTTTTAGATTATGCAGTGGAATTTCGAAAAACCGTGTTACGTTTTAGAGGAGCCTCTGTTGAGGAATAATCTGCAACTCATCAAGAGTATTGCGGATGAGGTTGATGTGGAGTTTATCCTCGCTTTCAAGGCTTACGCCCTGTGGAAGACATTCCCTATTTTCAGAGATTATATCAACGCCACTACCGCCAGCTCTCTGTTCGAGGCTCGTTTAGCGTTCGAGGAGTTTGGAGCGAAAGCGCATACCTATTCCCCTGCATATACTGATTATGATATAGAGGAGATAGCACGTTATTCCTCACATCTTACATTCAACTCGCTTTCTCAATATTTTTGCTACCATGAAAAGGCAAAGACTGCCAATAGTGAGTTGTGTTTCGGCTTGCGTATAAATCCGGAATATTCGGAGATAGGGACCATGCTGTATAACCCCTGTGCGCCAGGTTCCCGTTTTGGTGTTCTTGCTAAGGATTTGCCTGATTTGTTGCCTTCGGATATAGAGGGCTTCCATTTCCACTGCCATTGTGAGAGTGGCTCTGATGTTTTGGAAAGAACATTAGTCCATGTGGAGGAGAAATTCTCAAGGTGGTTTGGTCAGATTAAGTGGATTAACTTCGGGGGCGGTCATCTTGTTACACGCAAGGATTATGATATTCCTCTTTTGATGAAAATCCTGAAAGGTTTTCATGGTAGGTATCCTCATCTGAAAATAATTTTGGAACCTGGCAGTGCTTTCGGTTGGCAGACTGGTTGTCTTGTTTCGCAAGTTATCGACATTGTGGAAAATCATGGGATAAAGACAGCCATTTTGAATGTAAGTTTTACTTGTCACATGCCTGATTGTTTGGAAATGCCGTATATGCCGGCGGTGCGTGGGGCAGAGACTTTGGAAGGGAATATCCGTGAGGATGTGTTGCATGAGCCAACTGTTTACCGTCTTGGCGGCAACAGTTGTCTGTCGGGTGATTTTATGGGGATGTGGAGATTTCATGAACCGTTGAATGTCGGTGACAGTGTGATTTTTGAGGATATGCTCCATTACACTACTGTCAAGACAAATATGTTCAATGGTATAAGCCACCCTTCAATAGCTCTTCTGCATACCGATGGGACATTAGAAATGCTGAGGGAATATAGTTATGAAGACTATAAAGCACGTATGGATTGATCTTTAAGACAGTCATAAAAAATTACGGTGTCAAAAAAATCAAAGAAAATTTTTGTGCATTAAGGAAAAAGCACTATCTTTGCAACCGCATTTAGTGAAATGCTTGTTCTTTATGAATAATTTTGCGGAAATAGCTCAGTTGGTAGAGCACGACCTTGCCAAGGTCGGGGTCGCGGGTTCGAGTCCCGTTTTCCGCTCCCACATTTTGGATAAACGGCACTGAGAAGGATTTTTTCTTTCTTGTATTGGATGAAGCCCAGGTGGCGGAATTGGTAGACGCGCACGTTTCAGGTGCGTGTGTTTAACGGCGTGCAGGTTCGAGTCCTGTTCTGGGCACGATTTATCCAAAATGATTTACTTACGATGGAGAGGTGGCGGAATTGGTAGACGCGCTACTTTGAGGGGGTAGTGAAAGTGTTTTCGTGGGAGTTCGAGTCTCCTCCTCTTCACCAATATTGATTATCTTTGTTGCGGAAATAGCTCAGTTGGTAGAGCACGACCTTGCCAAGGTCGGGGTCGCGGGTTCGAGTCCCGTTTTCCGCTCAGTATTTGAATTTTTCAAAAACGCAAAACACAATAATGAATTTATATTTGAGATACTTTGATAAAGAGGCATTGGTAACAAATGTCAATGATGCTATTGCCTTTTTAAGTACTATAGAGGAAATATCCATGACCCGTGACTTGGAGGAAGACATTAGGGAATATGCTGCAAGTGATGTTTACTATCCAAAACGTTATAAAATCCGTCCCCGTGTTTATTTCATTATCATCAAGACGGAGGCAGCCACGATGATGGATTTCAAGCAGAAGAAAGCTCTGCGCACTAACGTATCTCCTAATGAAGAACAAAGGAATATAGTTTCGCCTGTTATTGCTCACCTCAACGAGGAAAGAGCCGGCTGGTATGAGGGGACACTCGATTTTAAAAGAGTTGTTCTTGTACCAGTAACGGGGAAACATGAATACCGTGACACTCATTTCGTGGCAAATTGCAAGGCAATGTCGGGTATTGACTGCTACAACCGCATTGTTGAGCATCTGCGCACACGTGTCGATCCGCGTAGCCAGTTTCCTTCAGCTAAGGGGAAGAATTTTAAGTTCAAGTATTTGGGAATGTGGAAATAACTATATTCCCGTGTTTCTACAACACAATACAAATTTAAGCAACAATAATCTAATATTAATAATTATGAATAAGATAATGCTTATCGGCAACGTGGGAAAAGACCCTGTTGTACGTTATTATGACAAAGACCAGGCTGTGGCAACAATTACTCTCGCTACTACTGAGCGTGGCTATACGCTGCAAAACGGAACTCAAGTTCCAGACCGCACCGACTGGCACAACATAGTGTTTAATCGTGGCTTGGCAAAGGTTGTGGATCGTTATGTGCGTAAGGGCGATAAGTTGTATGTGGATGGCAGAATACATTACCGTACTTACGATGACAACAAGGGCATTCGCCACTATGTCACGGAGGTTTATGCGGAAAATATGGAACTGCTTACGCAGAAGTCATCTAAGGATAATGTACAACCGCAGCAGGAAATTCCTAACGAACCTGACAATAATAATGCGCCGTTCTAAGATAGTTGGTTTTACGGTTGCTTGATTAAACCTGATTGATTGTGGCTCTTATCT
>JAJQAR010000172.1 GCA_021203705.1 Prevotella sp.
TCCAAATACAGCCAGTTGCCACTATGATTCTTCACTTTCGGGTATTTCGGCTCCCAATAATTAATATAGTTATTCATCTCTCCATTACCCACATAATAGTTCACAATTGCGTATGCGCCCCACGACGTGTGTCCCGAATTGAAGGTATATCCAAGTGGTGTCGTTTTCGCAGTTCCAAGTGGGTTGTAATCAAATGAGCCATCGAAAAATGCATAACTGCAGTTGTTCCACTTCAATGGGAATGGATATGCAAACCTCTCTCCATGGGCACTTGACGAATTTCCTGCCGCATTGTTGAATACCGTCATTGAATTCAAATCGCTGTCTCCATATCCGCCATAGTCAAAGTCAAGCGACGTTATCAACGTGTAGTTGTTTTCCAAATACGACGGTGAACGGTATGTCATGTCGTTCCACCACATCTTGTTCCATGTCGTTTCTCCAAGCTCGTCCTTTTCATCCAATGCTGCCAACTGTGCCTCCGTCAATGGTATACTCTCATACTTGAAAGTCAGCTTGAACCTCGCTATATTATATGTCGTACCATTTACGGTCTTTGTCACAAGGATTGTCGCCGTACTGCCATCCTCAACACTCCATTGATATACGCCAGAATTACTGTCATCACTCGCATAATCACTACTGTACTTATAGAACTGTATCACACGCACATCACCCGAAAGGGAACGGGTACTGCTTAATATTGCCAAGCCATTGTCCTTTCCACTCGCAAACGCTACATCCAATGTCTCCTCGCCCGTTTCTCCCGGTATCGCATACGACCGCGCCTCCTTCGATAATGCCACTACCTCATCGTTGTTGTAATTCTGAGATATTCGCTGACTCGGCATGTTTATCTCATATTCCTCAAGATATTTCTTGCCATCGGCATCCGTACCTCCCTGATATTCCGGCTCTTTCAACATCGACCAATAGTGCTGGAACTGCTCCGGCAACCCTGACGACATTGTCGTACTTGCAGAGTCAACTCCTACAATATAGAACAATGCGCGTATTTCCAATGTCGGCTCATAATATGTGCTGTTATCACCGAATGTGGGGAGGGTTCTCACCGACGTATTCGTACCTGGCACATAGCTGTCTGTCGTTTCATCTGTATAATAGAAATCGGTGTAGTTCGACATATCACACGCCAAGGCATAGTAGCTGTTGTCCATTCCCTCGAAATTCTCCAAGTTCCTGCTCCCTATATATGTGTTGAACTCGTTATCCGTCGGATAATAGAAGGTTATCTTTCCTAAAACATGTTTCTGGGCATCAGTTGTGTTGGAGGTATATTTATTCAGCCAACCGCTCACATAACCATTCTCAAATGCCCACGCTTCATCAGTACTATTATATTTTGTCAACAGGTCATATATCTGACTGCCGTCACGTTTCTCAAATTCTTCGCCTACATAGAAATTCTTGTCGTTCTGGTAATTGAACCAACGATAATAATTGTCCATGGATAACTGAAGCGTACCGTATGCGGTGAATTTGTTCGGCACTTCTATGTCTATGCTCGTTCCTTTTGTCAGATATATAGTATCTACATAGATGTGGGCCGACTGCAACTCCACTCCGTTGGCTATCGTTTCCATCGGATTGTCATCATCGAAACTGTCCTCAAACTCCTGCTGACCCCTTATATTCTTCTGATACCATCTCGCCGCCTTGTGCTTTATCGACACATCCTTTATGGATGAGCCGTTATATGTCAGATTATATCCGCTTCGTGTGTCTGTATCAACCGTTGTCCCGGTGGCGAATGTTGTCGTATTGGTGTACTGCGTTCCTATCAAGGATGCGAATATACTCAACTTGTCATCCGTTATCGTCTCAGCGTTCACGCTGCTGTCATCTGATGATGTTGACAGGTGCACTATTATCATATATGTGCTGCCTGCTGAGACATCGGCGTTGAAGTCGGCTGACAAATCGGTTGAATTCTTAAACAAGAGCCCATCCAGAGCGTAATTATACCCCGCCTCGCTTGAGTCGTATTCATCATTATTTCCTAAATAACAGTAGAACTCCACGCCAGGGTTTTTCGTCGTAACAGTTGTGGTCGGATCTGTAGTCGTTGCTGACGACGCCACCCTGTTCATCGTACTTGCCGTCGCTAAGGTCGCCGTCTTCCTTACGTAACTTAAATCTACAATGGAACTCTTTAACGCATTCACTGCCGTTGCCCCACTGCTTACGCTTGCATCGTATTTGTCCTTGTTGATAAGGATAAAGTCCAAACTTTGCTTGTCTGTACTGCTCTCTGTATAATCATTTGGATTTAACCCGAAACAAGTCATCATTGTACCATAGTCTATATCTACACGCATTGGCGTATAGGTATTTGAAAGCACATCCTCTATTGGCGTTATCCTCACGTCAAATGTCGGGTCTTTCTTATATACCTTCAACTCGTCAA
Organism: Prevotella sp.; assembly: GCA_021203705.1. Classification (GTDB taxonomy): domain Bacteria; phylum Bacteroidota; class Bacteroidia; order Bacteroidales; family Bacteroidaceae; genus Prevotella. The sequence continues at coordinate 2,429 of JAJQAR010000172.1, forward strand.
AATAATATCCGCCTTGATTTGCCAAACTGTTGTTCGTTACCTTAATGGCAAAATGGTCGTACTGGTCTAAGTCGGTACTTCCTCCCTTTATCGTATATGAGAAGAATACCTGATACCATTCATTTGTGCCTGAACCCTTACCCGTTATGGATGCATCCAGACTGCTTTCTGATGATAATGCCACACTTCCATTCGTGCTCTCTATCTGTCCCGAATTTACACTGTATATCGGAATTTCCGTACCATCGCTTTTTACTCCCATCAAAGCTAACACCACTGACGCATCTGGATTATTCCGGCTTGCATTAGCATTCCTCATCCATGCAGTAACGAATATCTCCGTTCCCTCTGCCAGATCGGTTTTCTCAAATGGCAGCTCCGCTATCGTTGACGGCTTGTCTGTCGGATTTACATACAGCCAGTTGCCTGTATGTGTCTTCACGTTCTTATATTTCGGCTCCCATTGGGTTATAGAACCCTTGTTCTCCAAATTACCCACATAATAGTTCACTATGCCGTATGTGTTCCACAGCATACTGCCTGTATGGTATGTATATGAACCTGTTGCGGTTACAGTACTGCTGCCCAACGGATTGATATCCAAAGAACCATCGTAGAACGCGACACTGCTGCTGCTCCAGTCCATCGGGAACGGATAGTTGAACCTCTCGCCATGTCTTGACCCGAATACATTACTACTGTTCACATTATTGTCGTCATATCCACTGTTGCTATAATCGAAATCCAACGAGGCTACCAAATCACAATTTCCTAAATAGGTGGCGCCACGCTCTCCTAAGTCATTCCACCACATCGAATCCCATGTAGGTGTTCCACTCTGCTGCTTGTCCAATGCGTCAACCTGCGCCTCCGTCAATGCTATGCTCTCTTTCTTGAACGTCAGCTTGTACCTCGCTATGTTGTATGTCGTGCCTCCTACTTCCTTCGTTACAAGTATCGTTGCCGTACTGCCATCATCGACGCTCCATTGTGAGCCTGATGTTCCTTTATAGAACTGTATCACCCTGTCTGTTCCTGATAACGTACTTGTTCCTGTTGCTATTGACAGCCCATTGCTATTGTCATCGCTCGCAAACTCCACTTTCAATGTCTCACTGCCACTCTGACCTGGAATGCCATACGCCTGGGCATCCTTCGACAGCATTACAAGCTCGTCGTTTTTGGTGTTTCCTGAAAGCCTCTGACTTGGGAATGTTATCTCATGCTCCTCAAGGTATTTCGTGCTTGTTCCATAGCCACCGCCTTGATAGGCAGAATTGTTCAGCATCGACCAATAGTGCTGGAACTGCTCTGGTAAATCATCAGGCATGTCCGTATCGTCTTCATTTTCATTGACACCCACGATATAGAACAATACCCGTTCCTGCAATGTCGGCTCGCAATAGTTATTAGTTGCGCTGAAATCCGATTTATTTCCTGCCGTGAATGTTGTAGCAAAGTCTGTGTAATTTGACAAGTCACATGCCACGGCATAGTAACTGTTATCCTGACCTTCGAAATTCTCTATGTTCCTGCTCTCGATATATGTGATATATTCATCATCGGTAGGATAATAGAACGTTACCTTCCTCAACGTATTTGTTTTTTCTGTGTTATCAGTGCCTGACGTGTTTGTAGAAGATGTATTCAACAGACCACTTACATAGCCGTTGCTGAATACCCATGCTTTATAACTGTCGTCGCTTCCTATTGTCAACAGGTCATCATGGTTAAAGCCGTTTCCTACATAGAAATTCTGGTCATTCAGATAGTTGAACCAACGGTAGTAGTTGTTCATCGAGACATCCGCCATATCGTCACTGTCGCTGTTCGGTATCATCAGCTCCATACTACTGCCCTTCCTCATGTATATCGTATCTACATACGTATGGGTTGCCTGTATCTCCGTCTCATTTGCAAGCGTAACCATCGAATTACTACTGTCAAAATCATCATCCGATGCTCGCTGACTGACAATATTATTTTGATACCATCTCCCTGCCTTGTGCGCTACCAACGCCTCCGTTATAACATCATTTGAATAGCTCGTCTGATACCCATCTCGTGTATCTTCGATTTTTAAACCAGCGAATACCGTGTCTGCGGTATATTGTGTCTCTACAAGTCCTGCGAATGTTGCTGCCAACTTTTCTGACGATATTGTCTCGGCATTCACGCTGCTGTCATCATCTGATGATAACAGGTTGACCAACAACAGATAGGTGCTGTCTGCGGAGACATTGGCGTTGAAGTCTGCCGACAACATACTTGTCCCGCTTTCGCTCTCCCTTGTCATCAAAAATCCTTCCATCGGGAAATTATAACCCTCTATTGTCGCATCGTATTCGCTGTTGTTATCGTAATGGCAATAGAACTTCACTCCTGGATTTTGTGTCGTTACAACGGTCTTTGACGCTGCTACACTTGTCGTACTTGCCGTGGCAACGGAACTGTCCTTTAAATAACTGATATCCACAATGGAGTTGCTCAACGCCTCTGCTGCCGTCGCTCCTCCACCTATGCTTGCCTCATATTTATCCTTGTTGATAAGAATAAAGTCCAAACTGTGTGTGTCTGTGCTGCTCTCCGTGTAATCAATAGGGTCTAATCCTAAGCAGTCCATCAAATCTGCATAGTTGATGTCCAACCTCATCGGCGTGTCTGCTCCACTACGTACTTCATCTATCGGGGTTATCGTTACCTCGAATGTCGGATTACTCTCATACACCTTCAACTCGTCGAAATAGTAACCGCCGCCTTGTGCCCCAGAACAACTGTTGTTTACCCTGATCGTAAACTTAGTATAGTTCTCTGCATCTTCCTCTTTCAACTCGTATGTGAAGAACACCTGATACCACTCATTAGTACCTGTGCCCTTACCTAAAACAGATTCTGACAAATCACTTTCAGAACTCAATGCCACACTTCCATTCGTGCTCTCTATCTGACCTGAATTTGACCTGTGTATCGGCTCTTCCGTTCCATCGGCTTTCACTCCATACAAGGTGAACAATACCGACGCATCATAATCCGTCCTGCTTACATTTGCGTTCCTCATCCATGCTGACACAAGCAACTTGGAACCCATTGCCAAATCGCCTTTCTCAAATGTCAGTTCGGCTATCTCTGCCGGTCTGTCTGTCGGGTTTATATACAGCCAGTTCCCCTCATGTTTTTTCACTTCCTTGCAAGTCGGCTCCCATGGCGATATATCATCATCATCCTTATTCTCCAAATTCCCCACATAATAGTTCACAATGCCATACGTATTCCATGACATATTGCCCGTATGATAGGTGTAAGAATCTACACCTGTTTCTGTAGCACTGCCCTTCGGATTTATATCCAATGAACCATCATAGAAAGCAAGACCGTTGATGTCCCACTTCATTGGGAACGGATAGTTGAACCGCTCGCCATTGTCG
>JAJQAR010000298.1 GCA_021203705.1 Prevotella sp.
AGTCAGTAGTTCCCCAATTGTACATCCAAACGGTACGGGCAGGACCATTCTCGCCCCAGCCGATGAAAGCCTCGTCAGCAGCCATATCAGCTTTTGCTTTCATTGCACCGTCTGTCAAAGAAATACCCTGATCCAAGTAATCAGCAACAGCATGCCATTCACCAGTCTCTTCATCCTGTTCGCAAAGCATAATGCCTTCTGCATTGATAGTAGTACCAGTCTTGTCGATGAAATCATAGTTTCCTTGATATTCCTCATTCAGTACGACACACCAATCGAAAGAGTCATAGAAGTTGTAACTTACAGCGTCTTGTGCCTTAACGCCAATCCATGCTACGAGAGCAAGAGATAAAAGTAAAAATTTTTTCATAATCCTTAAGTTTAATAATTAGTGATATAATTAATTGTTATATTGAATTTCATTTTAAAATTTCTCGCCATGGCAGTGTAAAACAAGTTTGCACTGCTCATTTGGCTAAAAGAAATTGTTTTATTTGTCATTGGGCATATCCCGGGTGTTGAGTGAGGTTCGGGTTATCCACCATAGGATGACCTTCGGCAGAGTTGGCGAAAGGCAGCAGTTCCGTCTTGTTCTTTTCGTAAGCATAGTACAGGCCATTGTCACCGGCAACCCATTCCGGGTAAGAGCCGCCATTCTCCTCCGAGCCGGTAGCCTTAGTATAAGTTGACTGCCCTACACATATCGTGCTGACAGAAGCCATGCCGAAACCTCCTGCACGGCGACAATTTTTGTTGTAAGTGCTGTTCCACGCCTCGAACATACGGGTAGCATACCAAGTAGAGCCGTCGGTAATGCCGTGGTTGGCCAAGATAGTAGCAATCTTCTCATTGAAAGCATCGTAAGCCGAAGAACTTGTCGGGGCAGTCTCAATCAGAGCAATCTCATCAGGGTCTGTAATGTCGATATATGGAACAGTGAGGAACGTATCACCGTAGGTCTGCGAGTTCTGGCAGTACTTGTAGAGACGGTAAGTGGCGATGCCCGCATATTTACCCGTCTTGTCAGAGAGGTCTTTGAGATCCTGCTGTGCCTGGTGGATATGCTCATCGAGGAGGTTGGTGCGGATAAGGTCACTGCGGAGAGTGAACTCATCAGCAAGTTCCCACTTGCGTTCCTGCATGATAGCTTCAAGGAAATCATCCTCTGTGGTAGGTATTGCCATAGAGCCGATACCTGCACGGTCGCGCACCTGTTGCAAAGCACTTATTGCAGCGGCTGTCGGTCCGTTGTTGAGGTAGTTCTGAGTCTCTGCATACATCAGCAGAACGTCAGCATAGCGGAGGACAGGGATGTCCACGTTGCGCTGACTTGCCGCAGCCGGTTCCACGCCCCACTCGATGCGGAACTTGCCGCTCATTATGCATGAGTAAGTAGTGCCGACATTCGACCATTCCTCATCAATATCGTTAGTTTTCAGGAATGTTACGCTATAATCGCAGCAAGTAACGTCACGTCGGGTGTCGTTCTCATCGAAAGAGAGATAATACGTAGGGAGTTTGAACTGGAGAGTCTTGCGCTGTCCGTATAAGCCGCCCGAAGAACCAGGCTGACCGTTGTAAACACCGAAAGTAGAGTTAGTGGTAGTGCCATATTCAGCAATCTGCCACATTATCTCATCAGACGTAGCACTGTAGTTACGCTGCATAAAGTTGCACCAGAGCGTCTGGAAACCACTCATGTCGCCAGATGACTGTATCAGCTTGTTCTCACCACGGTCGATAATCTGTTTGAGAGCATCATCGGCAATCTGGTAGAACTCACGCACCTTAGCCGCATCATCACGGCGTTTCAACTCAAGCGTGGAAGGGTCGTTAGTCTCTAAGTCCCAGCGCAACGAGTAGCCACCGGCATGGAGGCATATACGGGCGAGGATGCCGAGAGCCGCCTGTTTAGAGAGGCGTTCCGGTGTGCCGTAGTCACACTCGCTATACCAAGGGATATATTCAACAGCCTCCTGCATATCAGCTATGATATGGTCGTAAATCTCATCACGGCTTGTTCTTGTTGGGTAGAATGTGCTTTCCGCATCTGGATCAAGGTCTTCAAGAGCCGACCAAACGGCAGGAACGTCACCATAGAAACGGATGAGGTTATGATAACAGTAAGCGCGAACCATCAGCATTTCACCACGGAATGCATTGCGCCTGTCAGACTCAGGAAGGTTTGCAATATATTTCAAACCTACATTACACTGTTCGATAATACGGTAGCACTCGCTGTATGTCGTTGACAGAGTGTAAGGAGTGATCGGGTCGTAATAGTAGTTGGCAATGGCATATTTCGAGCCGGAGAGGTCCTCCTCTGCCGGGTGAGTAACCGTCTCACCGGTGTTGAACTGTCGGTACTGTTCCTCGTGGATGAGTCCCCGGTAGCAGCCTTTTACGAAAAGTTCCGCTTTATCGAGATCACTGAACACGAAATCAAGGTCGTTCTCTGTATAAGACGGCATATCAAGCGTATCGTTGCAAGAAGATAGGAACATTGCCGGAGCAATGACTACTGCTGCCAAAGCCAAGTTCTTAATGCCTTTGTATATTTTTTTTGTATTCATGACAATTACAATCTAAAAATTAGAACGAAAGATTTAAACCGATTACATAGCTGCGTGACAGAGGGTAAGTAGAACTGTCGTAACCTGGTGTACAGATAACGTAGTCGTTAGCTGCCGAAGCGTCAGGGTCATAGCCAGAGTAACCCGTTATAGTAGCGAGGTTGTTGGCAGTGAAGTAGATACGCAAGTTAGAGACGTGTACCTTCTGCATCCATTTTTTCGGGAATGTATATCCGAGAGTAACCTGTGACAGACGCAGGTAGGAGCCATCCTCAACATAATATGAGGAAGGGTATGTAATGTAATTGATGTTCGTGGTAGCGAGGCTCCAAGTGCGGCTGCTCTGATTCGGGTTGAGTTCGGCGAGTCGCTCAAGGCTCGAAGCCATCTGACCGGTGTTCGGATCTATGAGGCGGTAGTAGTTGTTACCGAACTCCGAAGGAACGTTCTGATAAGGAGCGTAAGGGCTCATGGAGTGCTTTGTAGCATTGTAAACATCGTTGCCGATAGAGAATTTCATGAAGATGTTGAGGTCGAAGCCCTTATAATAGAACGTGTTGCCGAAACCACCAGTGCAGTCAGGAGAGCCGTTACCAATCTTCACGAGTTTACGGGTGAACTGCGGGTTATCAGGATCATCATTATCAGCGGCGAATTTGATGTCACCGGGCTGTGCCGTACCCTCATAAGGCTTTACGACACCGTCTTTAAGTACCCAGTTGCCATCAGCATCTGTATAGAAATCATCAGTGGTGTAGATACCCTCGTATTTGTAGCCATACATATCACCGAGAGAATGACCGACCATAGCATAGTAGTTGACAGTACCAGAGCGGTTGCCGCCGACAGAGAACGTCTTGTATTCTACATCGCCCTCAAGTTTGATAACCTTAGAGCGGTTGAATGAAAGGTTGAGGGTAGTTGACCAGCGGAAGTTGCGGTTCACGATATTCGTTGAGTTGAGCTGAATTTCCCAACCTCTGTTGCGCATGCTACCCACGTTCTGGTATTGGTAAGAGTAGCCGCTTGACTTAGGGATTGAGCATTGCATCAACATATCAGAGATCTCGTTGTTGTACCAGTCAACGGTGATATTCAGGCGGTTTTTGAAGAAGCCAAGGTCAACACCGACGTTGGTAGCGTGAAGAGTCTCCCATTTGAGGTTAGAGTTGCCGAGCGTGGTACTCATAACGTAAGCCGCATCGTTCTCGTTGTTGTTCATAGGATAAGTGGTCTGTGAGACGGTAGTCTGATAGAGGTTACTGCCGATGTTGCAGTTACCGGTGATACCGTAACCGACACGTACTTTCAAATTACTGAACCATTTGTTAATGGAGCCATCCTGCCAGAATTTCTCTTGCGACACGCGCCATGCAGCTGAAGCAGAGGGGAATATACCCCACTTGTTGCCTTTGGCGAATTTTGAGGAGCCGTCGGCACGGATAGTAGCCGTGATGAGGTAACGCTCATCGTAGTTATAATTGGCACGTCCGAAGAAAGAGAGCATATTGCCGTGAGAGTGTCCGGAACTCTTTGATGATACCGTAGCATTAGAGATATCATCCAGTCCGTGATTAGGGTAAGGGAACTGTTTCAGGTCAATGCCGTTTTTCTCACTCTCGCTGTAGGAGTATTCCTGACCGAGCATGATATTCAGGTTGTGCACCTTCTTGAACGTCTGGTTGTAATTCAGGGTATTGTCGATATTCCAACTGTAACTCTCGCTGTTGGAGATAGAGCCCTCCATACCTGTGTTTGCCTGGTCGATGAGGTAAGAAGTAGAGTTCTCGTCGGCGAATGATGTGCTCTTGCCCCACTTTGCCACATAATTGCCGGCGGTGCGCCAAGTAAGGTATTTGCAGATGTCGATTGTAACACCAGCGTTTACCTCAAGGCGGCGGTCACGGCTCTCAGACGTGGAAGCCTCGTTCTGAACGAGAGGGTTAGGAGTATCGAAAGTACTATCAAGACCACGGTAAGTGGCGTAAGTCTGAGTGTTTAAGAGTTCATCCTCTGTGAACAGCGTACCACCATTGATAGGCTGGAGGAGCACGTTTTTCATACCGGAATACGAGCCGCCGCCATGCGTCTGGTTGTTATAGAAGAACATTCCGAAGTCGAGCTTGACGCCTTTCCACAGTTCAGAGTTGATTTTCGCACGTACGGCGTTACGGGCATAGTCGTGGTTAGCGAGAAGACCGTCCTGACCAGTGTAGTTGTAAGATATGAGCATCTGTGTCTTGTCGTTGCCGGTGGAGATACTTACATTGTGATTTTGTGTGAGGGCAGAGCCACCGAAAGCCTCGTCCTGCCAGTCAACGGCGTAAGAATCACCATATCGGCTTGCGATACGGCTGTAAACGCCAGAGTAGAAATCCGGTTGGTCAACACCGTAGGCATCATCGTAACCGACGCTCCACATAGACGTTTTACCATTCAGTTCGGCATATTCATATTGGTAAGCCACATAGTCGGCAGCGTTTTTGAGCATATCGAGTTTCTTTGACAGTGTGTCGAAAGAGAAATAAGCGTTATAATCAACCTTCGTCTTGCCTTTCTGTGCTGACTTGGTGGTGATTACGATAATACCGTTGCTACCTTTAGCACCATAAATCGCCGTTGAGGAAGCGTCCTTCAACACGTCGATAGTCTCAATATCGTTGATATCAATGTTAGTCAAAGCGTCTGACATCTCAAAACCGTCAACTATATAAAGCGGCTCGGTGTCCTGTGTGATAGACGTACCGCCACGCACGGTGATGTTAAGGCTTGCACCAGGAGCGTTGTTCTGTGTAACGATGTTTACACCCGCAGCCTTGCCCTGCAAAGCGGCAGCGGCAGATGTAACCGGAACAGTGGCGAGGTCGTTGCCCGTTACAGAAGATACGGCTCCTGTGAGGTCTCTCTTTTTGACAGTGCCGTAACCGATGGCGACCACCTCATCGAGCATAGATGATGAGGGCTGTAAAGTTACGGATACCGTTGAACGCCCGTTGACGGAAACGTTCACTGTCTCATAACCGATGTAAGACACTACAAGAGTAGCCTTGTTAGGAACAGAGATCTTGAACTCACCGTTTATGTCTGTCGTTATACCGTTAGTAGTGCCTTTCTGCAACACAGAAGCGCCGATGAGCGGTTCACCGTCGGTATCAACTACCACACCTTTGAGTGTTATGTTCTGTGCAAACACTGCGACTTGCATTACAAGTGCCAACGACAGAAGCAATACATAACGTGCTTTT
>JAJQAR010000132.1 GCA_021203705.1 Prevotella sp.
GTATCGATTGGGTAGGCACGAAGTCGTGGAATGTCAAGGGTTGGGACGGTGTCACTTTTACGGAGATTATTAATGGCGTTAAGCTTGATTATGTGGATTTTAAACTGACTTTAGACGGAGACAATAATCTTTATTTCCAGCCTACAAATCTTTATATTTGTATGGAATACAATGGCGGTACTGACGAGAGTGAAGATGCAAAGGTTAACTTAAAGTGGTATGACCACGACTACTCTGAAGAAGCACTTTTCGATGATGGAGGAAAAAAAGATTTAGATCTTAAAAAAGCTCCAGTTGGAAGTGGGATGTACGACGAGACATACTCGATTTATCAAATCGTACCTGAAACAAAAAACATGGTAACTCAGAATGGTGGAGTTTTCTCAATAGAAATATGCGAGTTAGAGGATAATTGCAGTATTGGATTTGCCAATATCGTTCTCGTGGGTAATATTCAAGATGAGGATGGGAATAATCTTGATGACTTTCAATATACAATTTCTCCAAATGCCGATGGTGGTGAGATTTCAAGATTGAATGAGATAACGGTGGTTGCCAATAACAGTGTTATTGAGTTCAATGACTATGAATTGAGCCATATAGTCGTTAAGAACGCTAATGGAAAAGAGCTTGCCCATGTGACAGGTTACGAAGCCTTAAAATATAGAAATGGCTTGTGCTATGGTTATAAGTTCACTTTGAATAAGGATGTTGTAGCGGCAGGAACTCATACTTTTACAATACCCAAAGGGGTTTTCAATATCGGTTGTACCGAACTCGTTAACGAGGAATTGACGACTAATATCAGTATAGATGGCAGTGAGGAGGATGTGGATGTTTATTTTGAGCCTGAAATCGGAACAACATTTGACCAATTAGATAAGATTACTGTTTACTCTGATTCAATCAGCAAGAATGATGAATACAGTGGAGAGGGTATTACTGTCGTTGACGAAGACGGAAATAATATTGATGTTACAGTTAATTTAGAAGATGCTACTGATGATAACGGTACGGCCGTGGCAATAACATTTGAGCCTGCGATAACAACGGCAGGTGAATGTACCGTTAAGATACCAGAGGGCTTTTTCTGCTTAGGCGAGAGCCAGACACATGTAAATGATGCATTGGAATATAAGTGTACGGTCGATTACTCATTTACTACTGCATCTGATGGTTCTGGCACGAATCTCAATAAAATAACTGTAACGGCAAATGGTCCGATAACTATTAATGAGGATAAGTTGTCTGAGGTTGTTGTCAAGAAGGACGGTGGCGAGCAGGTTACTTATGCTGCATCTTACGAGGCTATTACAGAAAACGGTAAGATAACAGGATATACGTTGACGCTTGCCGACAATATCATAGTTAAAGGTAATTATACCTATACCATTCCTGCGGGATTATTCAACTGTGAGAGAACCGAAAATACCAACCATGAGTTGGATAAGGTTACGGTTTATGTTGACGGCAGTGAGGATACATACGAAGACTTGTCGGTTTCTGTCAGTGACCAGAGTACAACCCCAGAGAGTCTTGAAGAACTTAGCAATGAATTCAGCCTAACTGTTTCTACGAATGAAACATATAAGAATCATGAATTTTCACTCGTATTGAGCATTGACAACATTACAACAGGCGAGAATATAATAACTGCTGACATGTCGAGAAATGGTGATAGTTCAGATGGTTATACATATTCGTGGACTAATGATGAGGCGGAAACATTGTTGAGTGGCAATTCATATTTGTTCTCCGTTGAGGTAAAGACAAGCGACAATAATGTTAGCGATGTGATAGGCATTTTCGACCTGTTTACTGTTGCCGGCACAGGCTCTGGTTGGAGCAGTACCACAGTAAGTGGCATTAGTCCTGAGGAAGGTGAGATTTCAATGTCGGATAATATGTTTACGTTGTCATTTGACATAGAAAATGCACTGGCTGTCAAGGTTTACAAAGACGACTCTTATATTAAGGCGGGTGATAATCAATATAGTTTTGAGAGCATAGAAAGTGATGGTGAATACTCTGATACCTGGACTTTGACAGTTTCAGATGAGGTAATGGGAAAGGTGGCGAAAGCCGGTGGCATGGAGTTAATTATCGTGGCAAAGGACAAGAAGGGATTTACTGTTGGTTCAGATGAAGCTGAAACCATAACTTATTCCTATACTCTTACAGCACCTACCGTTGACATAGACAATGAGGTTAAGGACTCAGATGAGATAATAATTTCTGCCGAGAATATAAACAAGAATGAGAATTACGAGGGAGATGGCATCACTGTTGTTGACGGAGATGGCAATGAGGTTAACGTTACGGCTAAGGTAGAGAAGGTAACTAATGAAGATGGCTCTTCTTCTGTGGTAATCACTTTTGAGCCAGAGTTGACAACGGCAGGAGATTACACAATTGTTATTCCGGAAGGCTTCTTCCTGTTGGGTGAAAACATGGCATACGAAAGTGATGAGATTACGTTAAGTTGTTCAATCGACTATACATTGACAACTTCACCGTCGGGCTCTCTTTCAAGTATGAGTGAGATAACGGTTCTTGCCAATGGTGTGATTTCCGTGAACGAGGACAAATTGTCTGAACTCATTGTAACAAATGAGAGCGGCGAGACAGTTGCTACTGCAGTTTCGTACGAGCCGATTAAATATGTCAATAACAACATTGTGGAATACAGGTTCGACCTTAATGACACTATCGTGGCTGCTGGTAACTATACTTATTCGATACCGGCAGGTCTGTTGAGTTTGGGCAGCACAGGCAATACAAACGCTGCAATAGTTGGTACTGTTGAAATAGATGGTACTAAGGATGATAACACTGTTTACACTCTTACTCCTCTTGATGGATCAACCGTAACGAGTTTGAGTGAGTTCACCGTTGAGGCTGATGGTCATATCGTAATAAACTCTGCTTTGTATGATGCGACTTCACTTTATGTAAAGAGTGATACAGCCCGTGCAGGTGTTCACGTTAAGTCTGCCGAGCCGATATATGGCGATGATAATATCACTGTTATCGGTTATACTTTTACCCTTGAATCTGAAATAACTGATAATGGTACTTATACCATAACCATCCCAGATGGTTTCTTCCTCACCGGTGATGAGGAGGCTGTACTCTCAAGCAAATTGTCGGTTACATTCTATATTGATATGTCAACTGGTATCAATAATGTGGGACTGCGTGCAACGGGTGATGACAGGTTCTATAATCTCAATGGACAGCGTGTTACCGCACCACACAACGGAATTTATATCCTGAATGGTAATAAAGTCAGGATTAAATGATATGCAAAACAAATAAAAAGGGAGCAGTGCTCCCTTTTTATTTGTGCGAAAATATGGCAATGTTTTGGATATATCCAAAACAAGCATTAAATTTGTGCAATTGTTATCAAATAATTTATTGACATGAAAAAGACATTTTTATTATCGCTTTTTTGCCTGTTTGCCGTAACCGGCGCAATGGCAAAGGATTACACCACGTATTATCAGAACTTGCCAGTTGAGATGCCAAGTGTAGAGGCGCCCACTATACCTGAGAATAAGGTCAACTTAAAGGACTATGGGGCTGTGGGTGATGGCGTGACGCTAAACACGGAGGCTTTCGAGAAAGCTATAAGTGCTTTAAAGGAAATGGGCGGCGGTCATCTTATCGTTCCAGAAGGTGTATGGCTTACAGGACTTATCTCCTTGTCAGATAATATCGACCTGCACCTCAAGAAGAACGCCATTATTATGGCTTCACCAGATAAGAGTCTGTTTATAAAGGAAAAGAACGGAGTAAAAGAGAATAAATGCACACCTCTAATCACGGCGGATAGATGCAAGAACATCAGTATCACGGGTAAGGGTACAATCGACGGTAACGGTGCATTATGGAGACCTGTAAAACGCTCAAAAAACAGTGATGTGGAGTGGAAAGAATATACCTATATGGGCGGCACGGAGACAGATGGCGGTCAGCTGTGGTTTCCGTTTGATTTGAAACATTACGACAATATCGCTGATAAGCCTGAAAAGGCTGAGAGCATGCGTACTCACCTCGTTAGGATAACCAACTGTGAGAACGTGCTGGTACAGGGTGTTACTCTGCAAAACTCCCCGAAGTTCCACCTCGTACCTTCAACTTGCAAGAATGTGATTATCGATGGTGTTACAATCCGTTGTCCTTGGAATGCACAAAACGGTGATGCTATGGATATCGGTTGCTGTAAGAATGTGCTTATCGTCAACAATGTCATCGATGCCGGTGATGACGGTATTTGCATGAAAGGTGGTGCCGGTGCTTCAGGTGTGAAGAACGGTCCTTGCGAGAATATACTTATCCAAGACAATACTGTATATCATGCTCATGGCGGTTTTGTAATTGGTTCGGAGTTCTCTGGAGGTATGAAGAATATCGTTGTACGCAACAACCGTTTTTCGGGCACAGACACTGGTTTGCGCTTCAAGAGCGGTATTGGCAGAGGTGGAGTTTCAGAGAATATTTATATCAATGATATTTACATGACAGACATCAAGGATCAGGCTATAATCTTTGAATGTACCTACGTTGACAATAAATACAATGTCAAGACTGATGAGAACGGCAAGACAGTTCAACAGAATGTGGAGTTCGTGCCAGAGTTCTGCGACATCCATATCTCCAATGTTGTATGCCGAAACGTAAAGACCGCCGTTTATGCTCACGGCTTGCCCGACTTCAATTGTGTTCACGACATCACGATTGACAACTGTTCGTTCTTCTATACCAAGAAGGATATCGACACCGATGATAACGTTGATGTGAAATTGACAAATTGCAATTTCTATACTTTCGAAAAATAATAAACGAGGAAAATGACAAATCGACGATTTGTCATTTTCCTCGTTCTGCCCAATCACCCCTGTCGAGGTTTCTATAACTTATTGCTTCTGCAAGGTGTTGGGGCAATACTTGTTCTGACCCTTCAAGGTCAGCAATTGTTCTTGCCACTTTCAATATACGGTTGTATGCTCTTGCTGACAAGTTGAGGCGGTCCATTGCAGAGCGGAGCAGATTGGTTCCCGCCTTGTCAGGCTCTGCATATTGATGTATCATCCGTTCCGTCATTTGGGCGTTGCAGTGAATGCCCTTGTTATTGCGGAAACGAGTCTCCTGAATATGTCGTGCTTTTATCACCCTTTCACGGATTACAGCACTGCTCTCGCCTGGTGCCGTGCGGGATATGTCGTTGAAAGGCACAGGTGTTATCTCTATCTGTATGTCTATCCTGTCGAGCAGAGGTCCACTAATCTTGTTCATGTAACGCTGTATCTGTCCCGGTGTACATACACAGGTGTGTGTAGGGTCGTTGTAGTAGCCGCAAGGACAGGGGTTTGCAGATGCGACGAACATGAACGAGCATGGAAATTCTATGGTATATTTTGAACGGGATATTGTTATCTTCCTGTCTTCAAGAGGCTGGCGCAACACTTCAAGTGTTGATTTGTTGAATTCTGGAAGTTCGTCGGCAAATAGTACTCCGTTGTGTGCCAATGATATCTCTCCTGGTTGCGGATTATTCCCGCCACCCACCAGTGCCACTTGTGATATCGTATGATGAGGCGCACGGAAAGGTCTTTGTGATATCAGCGACATGTTCTTTCCGAGTTTTCCTGCAACAGAGTGGATTTGCGTCGTCTCCAAACTCTCTGCCAAAGACAGAGGGGGTAATATTGAGGGGGGACGTTTAGCCATCATCGACTTACCGCTTCCGGGAGGACCTATCATTATGATGT
>JAJQAR010000049.1 GCA_021203705.1 Prevotella sp.
GGACATAGACGTAGTAAAATATCAAAATCCGATAAGAAGTCCAAAGGTACTAATTATTTTCGGAAAAAAGAATAAAAACTGAATATTTTACACGATACGCTGGAGGGTGATGGAGTGGTCGATGCACTTTGGGAGCTCGTCCATGTAGTGGCTGACGAAGATCATTGTTTTGTTTCTGCGCTGGCAGAAAGTCTCTATGATGTCAGTAACAAAGAGACGGTTGCGGACATCAAGACCATGGAACGGTTCATCGAGGATAAGCAGTTCAGGGTCTTTGACGAAAGCACGTGCGAGGAGGACGAGACGCTGCTCACCATCAGACAGTTTCATGAAGGGGCGTTCCGCCAAATCAGCAATACCAAAGATATCCATCCAATAACGGCACTTCTGATATTCCTCCTCATCTGGCTTAGCATAAAGCCCGACAGAGTCTTTGAGGCCGCTCGCCACGATACGGATAGACGGTAAGTCATAGCGGTAAGCGCGGTGCATTTCAGGCGACACATAACCGATATGCTTCTTAATATCCCAGATACTCTCGCCAGAGCCACGAGGAATGCCAAACAGTTCGATGTCGCACGCATACCCCTGTGGGTTGTCGGCACAGACAAGACTAAGGAGAGTTGACTTTCCAGCTCCATTCTGTCCGGAGAGCACCCACCTCTCCCCATTGCGGACAGTCCAATTCAAGTCCTTTATAATTGTACGTTGTCCATAACGTATAGTAGTGTTATTCATTTTCACTACCTCATCACTATGATACTCCACATCCTTGTAAGGAATGTCGAGTATAGCCTTTCGTTTATCGGGACTAAGCAGATGTTCAGGGTAAGGTTTACGGTTAGCGAGATACTCCTGAACGGTAACCTTCGGTTTGACCACCATATCCTCAACCTCAACGACATGCGTGATAAAGTCGGGGATCTCATCAGATTTCGCCAAGACGATAATAACCTGCAAAGTACGCTCACGAGAGAGTACAGCAAGAAGATTTCTCAGTTGGTCGCGAGTCTCCACATCGAGACCGATGCACGGGTTATCAATGATGAGAACCCGAGGGTCAGCGAAAAGCATCTTAATCAGTTGGAATTTGCGCAACTCACCGCTTGAGAGGAAGATGATGTATTTATCGAGAAGGTGCCCCACCTGAAAAAGGTCATAAAGATGCGCTTTCAGTTGTCTGCGCTCCTCCGTATCCGCTCCCATGAGATTGTAAGCCTGGTCGAGCAGCTCGCCGGCAGTAGGTGTCCCCTCGTCGATGTCATGATGATTCCAACGCTGTTGCAGATAGTAAGTGCCGTCGCTCTCACCGTAAGAATCCTTGAAGGTGATATATTTAATATTGTCAGAAATAAGCGTTTTCTTGCTCGGAGCGAAATCATACTCCGGGTCTTTCAGGATTAGCGGGTGCCTGTTGGTAATAATATCGACGAACAACGACTTACCACTTGCGTTGCGCCCCACGATAGCTATGTTCTCTCCATCATTGAGTTCGAAATTTACAGGCACAGCCATTCTCCACGCCGGCATACGCGTGATACCATTTTCAATTCTAATAATTTTCTGCATTAGTACGATCCTTATTCTTATTAATAAAATCCTTCCATCCCCGGTAGTTAGCCGTTGACACAGGCGTGTTAGACTGCAAAAAATGGCAGTATGCCACCGCCAGCGCATCAGTAGCGTCCATGAAAGGCGTCATATCCTCTTCCTTTATGTTGAGCAGCCGTTTCAGCATGCCAGCCACCTGTTCCTTAGAAGCGAGACCCTGTCCTGTGAGAGCCACCTTTACCTTAAGAGGCGCATACTCATGAATCGGGATATCATGGTGAATGGCAGCAGCGATAGCCACCCCCTGTGCGCGCCCCAGTTTGAGCATCGACTGCACATTCTTGCCGAAGAAAGGAGCCTCGACAGCCATCTCGTCGGGCAGGAACTCAGTAATGAGACTTGTGATCCTTTCGAAGATTTTGCCGAGCCGCAGATACGGGTCGTGCATTTTCCTCATGTCGATAACCCCCATAGCCATCATGGAAGCCCTGTTGCCGATGACTTTGAGCAGTCCGTAGCCCATTACGTTAGTGCCAGGGTCGATACCCAATATTATTCTTTCCGCCTTATTGTTCACCATTACGAAAAAATCATTTCATATACGGGTTGTAAAGCAATTCATCCTTTATGGATGTCTGTGGGCCATGTCCAGGCAAGATCAGAGTATCTTTCGGCAACTTAGCCACGATGTTCTTCAGACTGGAGATAATGTCGTCATAGCTGCCCTGCATAAAATCCGTGCGTCCGATGCTCATGCGGAACAGCGTATCACCAGAGAACGCCAGCGACTCCTGTTCGCAGTAGAAGAACACCCCACCGGGCGAGTGTCCAGGCGTGTTTATGACTTTGAACGAGTGAGAGCCGAAAGAGACAGTATCACCATCGGCGAAAAACCTGCTCACAGGCGGTTGCGGTTCAGTATAGTCGATACCCACGAGGGCGGTTGCCTGTTCACGGAGCATGCTTAGGAGTTGCTCATCACCGCTGCAAATCTCAGGCCCAATGCCGAACTCGTCGTAAATCGCCTTATTACCGAAATTATGGTCGATATGCCCATGCGTGCAGAGCAGATGTTTCAGTTGGAGGTTGTTATCACGGATATAGCCTATTACAGCCCTTTTCTCCTCCTCGTAGAATGCGCCACAGTCGATAATTACACACTCGTTGGAATCATCGCTGACCACATAGCAATTCTCCTCGAACATATTGCAAACGAAACGTTGTATCTTCATAACCTTAAAAATTACAATGGCAAATAAATGACATGTTTGTCGGTGAACCAGTCCTCGTGGAAGAAACTGCTAATCTCCGTAACCTCAACGATATTGTGGAACCTGCGGATCTCATCAGCAATATCGCCACCTTTGAGACAAATCAGCCCGTTAGCCAAAGCATTATTATTCATTTTACTGATATTCTTTCTGACCACCTTCACCAAATCAGGCAGAGACATCACGGCACGGCAGACGACGAAATCGAACAGCTCATGCTCATCCTCCCCACGGAGGTGCTCCGCACTCAATTATTCAGACCGACAGCCTTCGCCACCTCGTTGACCACAAGGATTTTCTTGCCAGTACCGTCAATCATCTTGAACAGCACATCAGGGAACATTATGGCAAGCGGAATGCCAGGGAAGCCGCCCCCAGTGCCGAAATCCAAAACCCTTGTGCCCTGTCGGAAACTGATGACTTTAGCAATGGCGAGCGAGTGGAGGACATGGTGCAGGTAGAGATTATCTATATCCTTGCGTGAAATCACGTTAATCTTTGCGTTCCACTCGCTGTACAGTTTGTGGAGAGCCTCGAATTGCCGCAGTTGTGTTTCATACAGACAGGGAAAATATTTCAAGATAAGTTCCATGCTACTTTCTGAACAAGTCTTTCAAATCGTTGTTGTCGATTTTTACCCTAATCTCGCCAATGGCATGACTTGCAATCTCGTCGGTGGAGTAGATGAAGGTGATATTTTTCTTGCCGATTATGAAATTGTCAGGCGGATATACATCAATGCCCAAGAAGACAGTTTTCTGTCTAAGAGCATCAAGAGTTTTCACCTTGAATTGTTCACAAAGATATTTTACAATGATATCATTGAGGTCTCGCTCAAAGCCTGGTACAAAGATGTCTTTGAGAGCCACGATCTTGCCGTTTTTCACATTGACATTCTTGGTTATGACCACCGAACTGCCATGCGCACCGCCGCCGTAGTTGTAGATGTTAGCCACATACGTGAAATAATCGTCGGACTCCTGCAAGATGTACGTGCTTACTAAATACTCGCAATTGTAAGACGCACTGTGTTCCCTATCAGCCTTGTAAAGAACACCGTAATCATTCTTGTACTCGCTCAAATATCTTGAAACGAAAGAATCCACAGTCTCTTTAATAGACAGTTTTTCAGAGGATATGGAGAAATAATCAGGGCTTAGAATGCCGGAGCGTATTATAGAGTCGTTAATATAGTCAGCGTTTTTACCTATTGCGTAAGTTATGCTGAGAGATATGTGGCAGGCAGGACTTGCGGCGTCGCCCTCAACGAGAGCGAGAGTAGAGTCAACCTTTATGCTGTCGAACGAGATACTGTCCTTGCCGCTGAGAATAGAGCCCGACTTGTTCTGGCAGGAGCAAGCCAGTGAAATAGCGGAAAAGACGATACAGGCGGAAAAGAGTAATTTTTTCATGTTTAGAGAAATTTGAATGAGCAATGCAAAATTATTAGAAACGTATGAAAGTCACAAATAAATTCCGTTTTATTTTGTAAAATGATTACTTTTGCAGAGTAAAGTAAAAACGACAATAATGAGAACAGCCATAGGAGCCGCATTATTTGATTTAGACGGAGTAGTATTCGATACGGAAAGTCAATATACAATTTTCTGGGGCGGACAGTGCCGGCACTATCATCCGGAGAGGCCAGGACTTGAGAAAGAGATCAAGGGACAGACGTTGGTTCAGATATTCGACAGATATTTCGCTGACTTGAAGGCCGAGCAGGAGGAGATTGTGAGGCGGCTCAATAAGTTTGAGCAGCAGATGACATTCGGATATATCAAGGGGTTCGAGCAATTCATAAAGAGTCTGCGTGAGAATGGTGTAAAGACAGCCGTAATAACCAGTTCTAATCAGATGAAAATGTCGGCAGTGTATGCAGCGCATCCAGAGATGAAAGAGCTGTTTGATGAGATACTGACATCAGAAGACTTTGAAAAGAGCAAGCCCGATCCCGACTGCTATATCAAGGGAGCAGAAAAGTTCGGTATGGCGAGAGAGCGTTGCATAGTGTTTGAGGACAGTTTCAACGGCTTGAAGTCAGGACGGGCAGCAGGTATGAAGGTAGTGGGGCTTGCGACGACCAATCCTGCAGCAGCGATTAGGGAGTATTCTGATTATGTGATACCCGATTTCGAAGGTCTTGATTATCGTAAAATATGCGATATTCTTGGTATGGAATGAAAAAAGGCAGTATATTTGCATGGAAAATAGACGTTGGAGGCAAAATTCTTTGACGTTTGAAATAAAATAGGGAATGGCAGGATATTTAGTAAGTGACAACAGAAAAGTCACGACACGCCGTTTCATCGAGATGAAGCAGCGAGGAGAGAAGATATCGATGCTCACGTCGTATGACTTTACGACGGCAGGCATAGTTGACGGAGCAGGAATAGACGGAATACTGATAGGCGATTCCGCATCGAATGTGATGGCAGGTAACGGGACGACACTGCCCATTACCGTTGACCAGATGATATATCACGCAAAGTCGGTGGTGAGAGCCGTGAAGCGTGCCTTGGTAGTATGTGACATGCCCTTCGGCAGTTATCAGATAGACCGCAAGGAAGGTGTGAAGAACGCTATCCGCATGATGAAGGAGAGCGGTTGTGACGCGCTGAAATTGGAAGGCGGTGTTGAGGTGATAGACACTGTAAAGGGAATTATTGACGCAGGAATCCCTGTAATGGGACATTTAGGCCTTGTTCCGCAGAGTATCAACAAATTCGGGACATACGCCGTAAGAGCGCAGGAGGAGATGGAGGCAGACAAACTGATGTCGGATGCCAAACTGCTTGAGGAAGCGGGCTGTTTCGCAGTGGTTTTGGAGAAGATACCGGCGAAGTTAGGAAAGACGGTATCAGAGGCGTTGAAGATACCGACGATAGGTATCGGAGCAGGCGGCTATACCGATGGACAGATATTGGT
>JAJQAR010000330.1 GCA_021203705.1 Prevotella sp.
TTGTCGGCGTGCTCCTTATCGGGGGCTTGGCGTTCCTCGCAATAACCATGTACCACCAAAGTCAGAACTACAAGGAGATGCAGGAACTTGCTGAACTCGACAAAAAGGAAATGGAAAACGAGTACCAGAAGTTCGCTGATCAGTATAACGAGATGAAAACTCAAATCAACAACGACTCTATCATCGAACAACTCACACAGGAACAGATGAAGACACAGCAACTCCTTGAAGAGCTCCGAAACGTGAAGGCTTCTGATGCCCGTGAGATTGCCCGTCTGAAAAAGGAATTGGAAACCTGCCGTGCCGTCATAAGAAGTTATATCTATGAGATCGACTCTCTCAATCGCCTCAACCAAAGTCTTACGGAGGAGAATATCAGGATAAAAGACCAGTATTCTGAGGCTGAAAGGCGCATCGAGGGACTTAATGCCGACAAGCAGTCGCTCTCTGAAAAAGTTGCCATTGCCGCCCAATTAGAGGCTACGGGTATTACTATGACAAGGAAAAACAAACGTGGTACTGTCGCTAAAAGAATTAACGACTGGAAGACCACACAGGTCGATTTTACCCTTGCAAAGAATGTTACTGCGCAAAATGGTGAGAAAACACTCTATGTCGTCATAAAGAATACTACCGGCAGAACGCTATCTAATGGTGGTACGTTTACTTACGCTAATAAGGAACTGCAATATTCCATTAAAAAGACTATCGAATATACTGGTGAGGCTACTCCTATCACTGTCTATTGGAACGAGAATACCACTTACCAAAAGGGTACTTACTCTGTCAGCATCTTCGCCGACGGCAATATGATAGGTGAACGGTCTTTCTCTTTCGATAAGTAAAACATCACATTTATGATGCTATACAACATTCACAACTTTTATATGAAACTGACTTCTGCCTGTTTCTTGTTGTTATTCATGGCTCTGCCTGCATTCTCACAAGAGATGCTCTCGCTTGACAGTTGTCGTGCAATGGCTCTGCGCAATAACAAACAGGTGAACATAGCCCGACTGAAACAAGATGTGGCAAAATATACTCATAAGGCGGCTAAGACGAAGTATCTGCCACACGTGGATATTTTGGGCGGATATGAGTTTACAAGCAGACCAATATCTTTATTGAACAACGGACAAAAGGAAACTTTTAGCAACTTGGGTACTACTGCCGCAGGACAGTTGGGCAACTCTGTTTCATCGGTCATCTCTGAAATGGCTGGACAGGGTATTATCAACTCTGAAACGGCAAACGCGCTTGGCAACATCGCTCAGAATATGATGCCTGAACTGGAACAGGCTGGCAACAACATCGGACAGTCTATCCGCGATGCCTTCAAAACCGATACCCGCAATTTCTTCGCTGCCTCTGTTGTGCTCACCCAACCTCTTTATATGGGCGGTGGCATAACGGCAATGAACAAGATTGCAGCAATAAGCGAAGAACTTGCTGCCAACGATATCCAGAACCAGACGCAGAATATCCTTTACAATATTGATAATACATATTGGACCGTCGTATCGCTCAAACATAAGGAACAACTTGCCACAAGTTATCTTCAACTCGTCAAAAAATTGAGCGAGGATGTTCAGATGATGATTGACGAGGGCGTGGCTACAAAGGCTGACGGTCTTAAAGTTGACGTAAAGGTCAACGAGGCGGAAATGCAACTCACTCAGGTTTCCAACGGTCTTGCGCTTGCCAAGATGCTTCTCTGCCAGTTGTGCGGCATCCCTATCAGTAAGGATATCGTTCTTGACGATGAGGATAAGGAATGTGTCTCTGATAGCAACGACACACCGCAGGCGGATGTGGATAATGCCATCGAAAACCGCCCAGAACTCAAAATGTTGCAGAATTCCATTGACATCAGTAAACAGAGCACTCGTCTTATCCGTGCGGAGTATCTGCCGCAAGTGGCTCTCACTGCTGGTTATCTCATCACTAACCCAAGTGTATTCAACGGCTTTGAAAAACGTTTCGAGGGTATTTGGAATGTTGGTGTCATGGTGAGAATGCCTGTATGGAACTGGTTTGAAGGTACATACAAAATCAGAGCGAGCAAGGCGGCTACGAATATCGCGGCAATGGAGTTTGACGATGCTTGCGAGAGTGTCACTCTTCAGGTCAATCAGGGGGTATTCAAAGTGTCGGAGGCTGAACGGAAACTGTCTATGGCTTCAAAAAACACGGAGCATGCTGACGAGAACCTGCGCTGCGCTAACCTCGGCTTTTCTGAAGGTGTCATGGATGTTACTGATGTGATGGCGGCACAAACGGCATGGCTGGAGGCTCGCTCTCAAAAGATTGACGCTGAAATAGATGTCAAACTCACTCAAATCAATTTAAAGAAAGTTCTCGGAGATTCATTATATTAAAGAAAACGTTATGACAGAAAAATCACAGAACAAAAATATATTCCTCGCTATCGGTGTTTTCGTAGTGGTCGTTATCATCGTGGGGGCTATCGGCTTCTTCACCTTCGGTAGGGGCGATGACATTATCCAAGGCGAGGTTGAGGTGGCTGAATACCGTGTGTCCTGCAAGGTGCCAGGGCGTATACTCGAACTGCGTGTCAAGGAGGGTGACTA
The DNA here is from genome assembly GCA_021203705.1 of Prevotella sp. Classification (GTDB taxonomy): domain Bacteria; phylum Bacteroidota; class Bacteroidia; order Bacteroidales; family Bacteroidaceae; genus Prevotella. The sequence continues at coordinate 2,592 of JAJQAR010000330.1, forward strand.
TGTCAAGGTGGGCGACACGCTCGCCATTATCGATGCTCCCGACATCGTGGCTAAAAAGGAACAGGCACAGAGTGCTGAGAATGCTGCCAACGCTTTGAGCGAGATGGCTGCCAAGGGTGCCCGTCAGGAACAGATTAGTGGTGCTTACGAGGTTTGGCAACAAGCTAAGGCTGGTCTGGAAATCGCGGAAAAGTCGTACAACCGTGTTCAACGGCTCTTCGATGAGGGTGTGATGACTGCCCAGAAACGGGATGAGGCGTTTGCCAACTACAAAGCTTTCGAGGCTCAGGAGAAGGCTGCCAAGAGCCAGTATGACATGGCTGTCAACGGTGCTCGCCGTGAGGAGAAATTGGCTGCTGCTGCTCAGGCTGACAGAGCTAAGGGTGCTGTCAATGAGGTCAACTCTTATATCAACGAGACTGTTCAGGTGGCTCAGGTCGAGGGTGAAGTGAGCGACATCTACCCGAAAGTGGGCGAACTCATCGGTGCTGGCTCGCCTATTATGAGCATTTCTATTTTGTCTGATCTTTGGGGTACTTTCAACGTGCGTGAGGATAGGCTCGGCAACCTCAAGGAAGGTGAGGAGTTCACGGCGTTCTGCCCTGCGTTCAACAAGGACTTGCAGATGAAGGTTTATTACGTTAAGGATAAGGGGAGCTATGCGGTATGGAAAGCTACCAAAACTACTGGACAGTATGACCTCAAGACTTTCGAGGTGAAGGCTCGTCCTGTCGATAAGGTTGATGGCTTGCGTCCTGGTATGTCGCTTATCATTAAGAAATAATTTTTGCCATAGTGGATTTACAAGACACCATACAACGGACTGTTGACGTGGCTTTGCGTGAATGTAACCGACTGAAACGCAACCACATTTACTTGTTCTGCATGGTCATTCTACCGCTCATCGTTATCATTTTCTTTACTTCTCTTATGGGCTCCGGGCAACCTGTCGATATGCCTGTTGGTATCGTGGATAATGATAATACTCCTACTTCCCGCTCGTTAATCAGACAGTTGGACGGCTTTCAGGCTTCAAAGGTGGTGGCTTATTATCCTAATGTGGCGGAGGCTCGCTCTGCCATTCAACGGAATAAGATTTATGCGTTTCTCTATATTCCGCATGGCACAACGGCTGACTTGCTCGCCATGCGCCAACCTAAAATCTCATTTTATTACAGTTCTACGTCTATCACGGCTGGGGCGTTGCTGTTCAAGGACTTGAAAACGGTCTCCACACTCGGCTCTGCTGCAGTTGGAGCATCTCTCCTTTCTGCCAAAGGACTGGCAGAGGAACAGGTGATGGCGTTCCTGCAACCTATCGTTACAGAACTGCACCCTATAAACAATCCGTCGGTCAATTATAATGTATATCTTAGCACCATGCTAATCCCTGGCTGCCTCATGCTCTTTATCTTCATCCTTACACCTTATTCCATCGGTACTGAACTGAAATTCAATACTTCTAAGGAGTTGCTCGATAGGGCTGGCGGCAACATCTATATCGCTATGGTTGGAAAACTGCTGCCGCAAACGCTTATTTTCCTTGCCATCACTTACATTTATATGTTCTATGTGTTCGGGATTTTGAATTTTCCTCACCCTGGCGGTATCTGTATGATTTTGCTCCTCGGATTACTTTCTGTTCTTGCAGCTCAAGGTTTCGGAATGTTCATGTTCGGTCTCGTTCCTTCGCTCCGCATGTCAATGAGTATTTGCAGCTTGTGGGCTGTGCTCAGTTTTTCTCTTGCAGGTACTGCGTTCCCTGTACCTGAAATGGACTCTGAAATTCAGGCTCTCGCCTTGCTCTTCCCTCTCCGCCATTATTATATGGTGTATCAGTTGGGCATCTTCAACGGCTATTCTCTCTCCTACACCATTCCTTACATAGCTGCTCTAATTGTCTTTGCGGCTCTGCCTCTACTTGTTTTTTGGCGTATCCGTAAAGCTCTGACTGAGTTTGTTTATATACCATAAAATACAATAAAAATGGGGAAACAAAATAACGGGAATACTGACGAGGGGTCGCAATGCTTTCTGAGCGTTTGGGCTAATCAGATGAGGGCTATCTTCAAGGATGAGGGTATTCTTATTTTCTCTTTCCTTGTACCCTTACTCTATCCTCTACTTTATTCATGGGTGTACACAAATGAGGTGGCTCATGAGGTGCCTGTTGCTATCGTGGATATGTCCCACAGCAACCTTAGTCGTGAGTTTATAGACAAGTTCGATGCTTCGCCAAACACAAGAGTAGCCTATCATTGCAATAACCTTAACGAGGCAAAAGACTTAATCGGACAGCAAAAAGTGTTCGGTGTTCTATATTTTCCAGAGGATTTCCAATCATCGGTTTACAGAATGGAGCAGGGGCATATACAGGTGTTCTGTGACATGAGTTTCATGCTTTATTACAAGGCTGTCTATGAAACGGCAACAGAGGTCTCACAGGAAATAAATACCAACATTCAGATTGAACGCTCTGGCAACTGGACGGAACGTGAAAATGAAATTTCCACAAAACCTCTCGACTTCGACGAGGTTCAGATATTCAACCCCACCGGTGGTTACGGCACATTCATCCTACCTGGTGTCCTTATGCTCATCATCCAGCAAACCCTACTTCTTGGCATCGGTCTTTTGGGCGGAACTGAACGTGAAAAAGCAAGACTTGCAAATAATAACGGCTCTCCTTCTCAATTTTCAATTCTCAATTTTCAATTCTCAATTGCCCTTTCTTTCTTCCTAATCTATGCTGTAATGGCGGCATACAACACGTTGTTAGTTCCTAAGTTTTTCAGATTTACGTCATTGCTTCATGCCCCTGACATGTTATTATTCATGTTCCCATTTTTGTTGGCATGTATTTTCTTTGCAATGACGGTTTCATTTGCGGTAAAATATCGTGAAAATGTAATGTTGATTGTGGTATTCTCCTCAATAATATTCCTGTTTATCTCTGGCGTATCATGGCCGCAGAGCAGCATTCCGAAATTCTGGCAGTGGGTATCATCTCTCATCCCCTCCACCTTCGGTATCCGAGGCTTCATCAGAATGAACACCATGGGTGCACGTCTCAGCGACATCATGCCCGAATACATCGCCCTCTGGCTCCAAACTATC
>JAJQAR010000052.1 GCA_021203705.1 Prevotella sp.
ACAAAATGCTTCGAAAAAAAAAAAAAATAAAAATGCAGTCCTCAGTAAACAGAAACCTTACAGTGGGTAAAGGGAATAGAAAAAGAGACCGCCTCGCGGCGCTCTCTTTCCGAAGTTTTTGCTTTAACAAAAAACTATAAGTTTATAAAACAAATATTTTCAAAAGAGGACCCGCCTCACGACGGCTCCTCCTTCTTAACAATTTAAACACAAAAGTTTATTTGATTAAACTTTATTTAATTAAAACTTTCTTTCCGTTCAGGATAAATACACCATTACGTGGAGATGTTACCCTCTGACCGTTCAGGTTGTAGAAGCGGTCATCGGAAGTTGCACGTAGGGTGATACCGTTGATACCAGATGCATCGGCGATATTGAATGTAACATTTATCTCTTCAGATACGATTGACTGGTCAGCACCTAACAGGAATGCTCCCTCAGGTATCGTGAAGTGATATGTTCCATTTGTCGTGATAGCATCAGAAAGGGTGAATGTATATCCAACTACTGTTGGGACACCGTCCTCGTCATACTCCTCATACTCCTCAAATCCCCAAGATTTAACAGCAGTTACTTCGTTGTCTTCATCATCATATACTACGATTGATGTTTCATCGAACTCATCATAATCAAAATCACCATCCCAGTTAGCAATTAATTCAGTATCGTATATAACTACGATTTCACTTACGCCATCCTCGTTGCTGATTGTTGAATTGTTCTCAGGTGTAGTTGTATAAGTGTATGTGGTATTAACCTCTGCGTTATTGCCTTCACCACCTTCACCTGAAGTTGAGGATGCAACTGAATAGGTGTAGCTCTCTGTAACAGATTCTTCAGAAGCATTAGTAGCTACGATAGTGATCTCAAATGAGCTGCCAGCATACTGTGTCATTGTTTCAGCAGGAATAGTTAATGTCCATGATGTAGAGTTGTTATTATCATCAACATCAGAACCGTTTACAGTTGCTGTGATTTCGGTCTCACCGATAGTTGCTTTAACAGTTACATAATCAGTGCAATTTACAGTGAGTGTGCCTTCAACACCAGATGTAAATTCTGCGTTTGCAGATGACGGCACAACCTCCATTGTGAATGTGGTAGGATTTTCTGTTGTTGCACCTGCGAGTTCGTACAGTGTTATAGTCTTAATTGCCTCTGCATCGCCCTTGCTGCTGTATGCGTTTACGGTGAATGTATAGTTATGACCTGAATACATTGTTATATCATCTTCTGTATCTTCCAAGTCACCAGCCTCGAAAGCGTAGAATCCATCGTATGTATCGCATGTCATTTCGTATGTTAGAGGATTTTCAGCATCCTGATCATCGGTAATAGTAAGAGTTACGTACAAATTACCACAATCGTTAGTCTGAACGGAAATCTCACCGCAATCACTTAAATTACTTGGAGTAAGTCCTGTGAAATCATCAGAGGCGAGTGCAAGAGTCAAATCATCTGTTATAGTGTAAGTGAGAGTAGTTGCTTTATTAACTGCAACCGTAGTATCCCAATCCTCGCCAACTGTAATATAGAATGCTTCACCGTCTTCACCATCTTGACCATCGATAACGATATTGTACGTTCCTGCTTCAAGCCCATCAATAGTAATCAAGCACTCATTATCAGAATCACCAGTTGTGCAGTCAATATTTGCATCTTCTACTTCTTGACCATTTGAATCAGTAACTTTTATACCTGCGCCATTATTTGGAGTAAGATAAACGGTACCCTCATAATCATCAGCACTATAATTATATGTAGCTTTGATAACCAAGCCGCCATAGATTTCAGACTCCTCATCTGGTGAATATGTCAATTCAATCTCATCATATTCTGTGCCAGAGCTTTCTTCTGATTCCTCAACTGTGGTGTATTTGATGGAAATATAACCATACTCACCGATAGAAAGTCCGGTTTCATCTTCTGCATAGACTATCAAAGACAAGCTACCCATATTTAATGCAGTACTCATCTGTTCACTTGTAAGAGTCAAAGTCCATTCAGTAGCGGTATCTGTATTATCTGAATTACTAAATTCAACATCTTCTGTGCTTCCTCTACCCAAATTCATTGATGCAGATGTAATCTTGGCTGCAGCACTGAATGTCAGAGTAATCTCTGTTTGTGAAGTCTTGATAGTTGCTGTAGCTTCTTCATCATCTTCATCTGTAACTGCTTCTGGAGAAACACTTTCTAAAGTAACATCAGTTGTTTCTACAAGTCCTGCGGTAGTGAAGATTTCATGGGCATCATCTATAAGATTTTCAGCCTCATTGTCTTCATGATATATCATAATTTTACCTGTATAGGTCTCGCTTGCACTTGACTCATCCCAGAAATAATAACTCCATGTGTAAGTATAATATCCATCTGCATCCTCACTGCACTGACCGCCATCTATCTCATTTCCATCGCTGTCATAAAGCATGAAATAAACAACACCGTCATCTGGTAAATTGATTACGCTAACCTTAATTTCTGTTTCATTAGCAAGAGGGGTTTCATCCAAATCTTCCTGTGTAGGAGATACGAGAGAAACAGAAGGTCTAAGGAAATCATCACCAATTTCATCAAGTTCAACTTCTTTATATGTTACAGAAATTGACTTCAAATAACAAGAACCTGTTGCAGTTAGCGTAACATAACCAGCTGTAGCATCATCACTTGTAGCGGTATAAGTTTCAGTAGTTGATGATGCCGTTTGTGTACCAATTGTGAAATTATGCCAATCACCATCATCGGTTACAACCGTAACAACATCGTTCTCCGATACTACCGGTATATGGAGAATGGTACCAGAATTCATCTGGCAGTCGTAAGCTGGGCTATCAGCAGTAACCCTGTCCTTGCTGTTAAATTTACCACTTGTGGCATCAACATACAAATAAAGTCCATCAATGGTTGATTCAATGTAACCGTCATTATTCTGATATGCAGTAGCTAATTGAATACCTGATGGTTGGTCGTTTGCCCAATCCCATGTGGCAGATGTTGTAATATCATCACTATCAACATTGCCATAAATAGTAAGAGCAAGAAGATAGAAATTATTATTACGTCCGCTTGAATAATCAGTAATCAAAATCTGGCAGTCGGTTCTGTTAATGTTATCAATCTCACCATCATGAGCCCCGGAACTCGTACCATCTGTATAAACAGCAACCCAATCAGTATCTTCTGTTCCATCTTCTTGTGTACCCTTAACGTAAAAATTTACACCTCGTGTACTACCTGTTGCACCCTGTGTGAATATGATTTTAGTTACGGAAGGAAGTGCAGAAATAATTGCATGAGGTATCATTGTATACTCATCCATTGATTCAGTAGATGTATCCTCTGCATACTTGGCAGATACCATATAGCCGGTATAATCCTCAAATTTACTATTTGTTCCAGTAGGATCAACACCGACATAATTAAATGTAAATGTAAAATCGTCACCAGTAGTTGTTTGTTTTGTAACAACTTCATTAGTAATGCTCTTGTAAGATGTGGTTGCGGTCCAATCGGTAAAGTCTGTCGTATAAACAACACTTTCTACCGTGTCTGCCCACCCAATAGTGGTCAGCATGCAAAAGAGGCATAGGAAGCCCCATTTCAGTAAATTAATTTTTTTCATAGACTTTTTGTTAATTAGTTACTAATATTTGTTTTTAATACACTTGTCTTGATTCATGTTATTGAATAACCGCAAGACGCGTCTTGCGAAGTTAAAAGTTAAGAGCTAAAAGTTAAAAGTTCAATGTGGATGTAATCCATAGTGTTCTTTCTTCTCACTCATAACTTTATAAATTTACGCCATTGGCGTGAGTAACTTTTAAAAGTTTGCCCCAAAAATACATTATTAAGAAATTACATCCAAAAATTAGGAAACCTTTTCTATTTTTTTTTTTTTATTATAGCTTGTTAACAATGTCGTATACGACAAAAAAAGCGGTGGAACTCATTATGCGAGTGCACCGCTTTTTGAAAATATATAGATCTTTTTACCTGTACTTGTTTAGCCTCGTTGGATTTTACTTAACTTCCTCAAAGTCGGCATCCTGAACGTTGTCATCCTGTTTGCTGTTAGACTGACTCTGCTGTGAGTTGCCACCGTTGAAGCCAGCGTTACCTGCGTTGAAGCCACCGTCAGCACCCGGTTGAGGGCCTGCGCCCTGCGCACCCTGGTACATCTGTGATGTTGCGGCGTGCATTACGTTGTTAAGGCCGTTGATAGCATTGTCGATGGCAGTGACGTCGCCGCTCTTGTGAGCGTCTTTGAGTTGCTGTATAGCCGCCTCGATAGCCGGTTTCTGGTCAGCCGGGATCTTGTCGCCATTCTCCTTCATGAAGTTCTCGGTAGTGAAGATCATGGAGTCAGCCTGGTTCATCTTGTCAATTCTCTCACGTTCCTTCTTGTCGTTCTCGGCATTCTGTTCAGCCTCAGCCTTCATACGGTCAATTTCCTCCTTGCTAAGACCAGAGGAAGCCTCAATACGGATAGCCTGTTCCTTACCGGTAGCCTTATCCTTTGCAGAAACATTCAAGATACCGTTGGCATCGATATCGAAAGTAACCTCAATCTGCGGAATACCACGTGGAGCCGGTGCAATGCCCGTAAGGTTAAACTGACCGATACTCTTGTTCATGGCAGCCATCGGGCGTTCACCTTGGAGAACATGAATTGTTACCTCTGTCTGGTTGTCGGCAGCAGTGGAGAATGTCTCACTCTTCTTGAACGGAATGGTAGTGTTGGCCTCGATAAGTTTCGTCATCACACCACCCATCGTCTCGATACCGAGAGTAAGAGGAGTAACGTCGAGCAATACGATGTCGCCTACACCGCCCTCCTTGTTGAGGATAGCACCCTGGATGCAAGCACCTACGGCAACCACCTCATCAGGGTTGACACCCTTAGAAGGCTCCTTGCCGAAATAGTTTCTTACCAAAGTCTGAACGGCAGGAATACGGCTTGAACCACCCACGAGGATTACCTCATCAATATCAGATGTTGACAGTTTGGCATCCCTTATGGCATTCTGGCACGGTACGAGGCAAGCCTGTATCAGGTTGTGGGCAAGCTGCTCAAACTGAGCGCGTGTGATAGTCTTTACAAGGTGTTTCGGCACGCCGCCCTCTGCCGTGATGTAAGGCAAATTGATTTCTGTGGCAGAAGAACTTGACAGTTCTATCTTAGCCTTCTCAGCAGCCTCCTTGAGACGTTGCATAGCCATCGGGTCTCTTGACAGGTCGATACCCTCGTCAGACTTGAACCCATTTACGAGCCAATCGATTATCACCTGGTCGAAGTCATCACCGCCAAGGTGAGTATCACCATTTGTGGAGAGCACCTCAAACACGCCGCCACCGAACTCAAGAATAGAAATATCGAAAGTACCGCCACCGAGGTCGAACACCGCGATTTTCATATCCTTGTTGGACTTGTCAACACCGTAAGCGAGAGCTGCCGCCGTCGGCTCGTTGACGATACGGCGGACATTAAGGCCGGCAATCTGTCCTGCCTCTTTTGTAGCCTGACGCTGTGAGTCGGAGAAGTATGCCGGTACGGTGATAACCGCATCCGTAACCTCCTGACCTAAATAGTCTTCCGCCGTTTTCTTCATCTTCTGGAGAACCATAGCGGAAATCTCTTGTGGCGTGTATTTGCGC
>JAJQAR010000285.1 GCA_021203705.1 Prevotella sp.
ATGCCAAGAAACAACCGTTGCGTAAGCATGAAGATATTTGCGTGTTTTACAAATACCAACCGACATACAATCCTCAAATGACAAAGGGCGAGAGTTATGATAAAGGGATAAGGAAAGACCAATTTACAGGGAGTTATGGAGACTTTAAACCACGTCATGTTAAAAGTGATGGTATGCGTTACCCAAATGATGTATTGTTTATGGAAGAAACGGGATTGCCCATTGATGATTATGTGTATTTCAAGACAGCCGAGTCGGAAGGTCCTGTTTATCACCCAACACAAAAGCCTGTGGAATTGGGACGGTATCTAATACGTACATTTACCAATCCTGGTGATATTGTTTTGGATAATGCCTGTGGAAGTGGCAGCTTTTTGGTTGCAGCCGCAATGGAGAACCGCAGGTTTATAGGAATAGAAAAAAAACAGAATGTGATGCTGCACAAGGTTGCGGCAACCGACTATATCAAAGTTTGTCATGAACGACTTTCCATGATAGAAAAGAAGCAGCATCAAAAGGATTATGAACCAGTGCTTGTGTAATGATATTAAATGTAATAAATACCATGAAAAGATCTGTAAATGTTATGGGATTGTTCTTGAGGGTTGGCGTGATTGCCTTGCTGTTGGTTGTGGCAAATATGAATGTTTATGCCGTAACGATTGACGGTATTAACTATAAATTGGATAACAAGGAGTTTACGGCAAGTGTTACGTATTTTGTCGCAGACAACGCCAATGGTGATTACTATAAGGGAAATATCACAATTCCAGATAGTGTGCAGTATAATGGAGAGATGTATTCCGTTAAGTCGATAGGGGAGAGGGCGTTTTATGGTTGCATGAAATTAGTTTCCGTTACAATGCCGAAAACAATAACGTCAATAGGTAATAATGCATTTTGGATTTGTTCGAGTTTAAAAGAAATTGAAATACCTGATTCTGTTACTTATATTGGTGATTATGCGTTTTATAATTGTTCAGGTTTGACATCCATAACCATCCCCAATGCTGTAGCAGCGATAGGTGATTATGCTTTTTATTATTGTTCAGGTATTACTTCTATAACAATACCAGAATCTGTACAGTCAATAGGGAAATTTGCATTTCAGGATTGTTCAGGTTTGACTACCGCTAATATTCCAGATGGAATAAAAGCTTTGGAAGGAACGTTTTCAGATTGTGCAAATCTTACTTCTATTGTTATTCCGAATAGTGTAACATCCATTGGAACTAAGACATTTTGGGGTTGCTCCAGTCTGCTTTCCCTCGAAATTCCTGACAGTGTAACCTACTTAGGTGACGGAGCTTTCGGCTTTTGTTCAGGGCTTAGTAACATGAAGATTCCTGATGGTGTGACAATGATAAGTGATAACTTGTTTACGTATTGCATAGGACTGACATCAGTCGTTATTCCAAAGAATATCAAATCAATAGGAGAGTTCGCTTTTCACGATTGTTGGGGACTGACTGCTATTGATATACCAGATAGTGTTACATACATTGCAAGAAATGCGTTTGATGATTGCCATTACTTGAAATCAATTACTATACCGAATGGAGTCACCGCAATAAATGATTATGTATTTCATGGTTGTGAAAGTTTGACATCAATTGTCATTCCAGAAGGTGTAACGTCAATAGGGGAGTGCGCATTTGTAGGATGTTCAGAACTGACATCAATCACTATCCCCGATGCCGTAACGTTTATAGGCATGAATGCGTTTGTCGGTTGTTCCAGTCTGACAGCCATTAATCTCCCTGACGGTGTTACTTCATTAGGCAAGAATGCGTTTGCATACTGCATAGGGTTGACATCCTTTACCATACCATCTAAAGTTACAATCATAGATGACCGTCTGTTTGCCAATTGTGAAGGTTTGACATCCCTAATTATCCCCGATGGTATCACGTCAATAGGAGACAATGCTTTTGAGTATTGTACAAACCTTGCTTCAATTACTGTCGGCAGCAATGTGTCATCAATAGGCAGTATGGTATTTGGCGGTTGTGAAAGTCTTAAGGAAATCAACGTGAAAAGTCCGACACCTGCAGCAGCAACATTCCTGACATTTGATGGTGTTGATATGGAAACTTGCATTCTCAACGTTCCGGCAGAATGCAAGGAGGCATATATGCAAGCAGAATTTTGGAAAGACTTTCAGAATATCAACGAAAAGGATTACACAGAGCAATGAAAAGATAACTTTTATGGCAAATATTATTGTTGTTTGCCGATTTTGTTATACTTTTGCATTATAAAAACAAAATGCAATGACAATAGCCAATCAAATCATAGATTTCGCAACGAAACAGAATGGAATATTCAAACGAAAGGATATTCTTAATGAATTATGCTGCAACAAACACAACGTTTCAAAAAGTTCTCTTGCGGTTATGTTGGAAAGAATGATGGCGGAAGATAAGATTGTCAGGATTGAATATGGTACATATAAGATTAATGAGAAAGTCCAAAAGGAGTTTTTCTATAAGCCCAATGATTTCATGCTTTTGTTGAACAGTCATATCAAGGAAAAATTCCCGTTCATTGATTATTGCATTTGGCAGACATCCGTGCTCACTCCAATGATGCAGCATGTCCCTGCAGTAAACATGACTTTGATTGATGTTGAGAGAGTGGCTATGGAATCTGTTTTTATGGCATTACAATCAGTTAAACTGAATATGCCTCTTTTGTTGAATCCGACAAAAGACGACTGCGACTGGTACATTGGTAATAATGAAACAATTATCATCCGGCCATTGGTTAAAGAAGCTCCAATAACGGTAATTAATGATTGTCCGACTCCTACTTTAGAGAAGATGCTTGTTGATGCTGTTGCGGATAAGGAATTGCAGCACCTTCAAGGAAACGAGCTTTTTACATTATACTCAAATGCCTTTTCCGATTACAGAATAAAAAAGACACGTCTTTTAAGGTATGCATCGCGCCGTAACAGAAAAGACAAAGTATTGCAAATTCTAAAAGCCATTTAGATATGATACACCCAGACAGCAGGACTTTGACGTGGATTGAGCAAGTAGCGAAGGAAAACAAAATTCGAGACATTGCCCTTGTGGAAAAAACTATACGTGCATTCTCATTACTGGAGGCTTTGGTACGTTCTGGTTGTCCGTTTCTTTTTAAGGGCGGATCATCGCTCATGTTGCACCTTAATACAGAGAAACGACTGTCAATCGACATTGACATAATCTGCCCACCAGGAACAAGGATAGATGATTATATTGAGAAATATTCAGCAGAGTATGGCTTTTCAGAAGTAAAGTTGATAAATCGGATTTCCCGTACTGATGTTCCAAAGCAACACGCCAAATTCTTTTACACAGTGGCATATACAAAAGAAGGAAGGCAAGATAATATACTGTTAGATGTGTTGTTTGAGGATGTCCATTACACCGACATTGTGGAGTTACCAATACAGAGCCGTTTGCTTAAAATTGATGGTGAACCATATTTTGTAAAACTACCAAGTAAAGAGGATTTGTTGGGTGATAAATTAACAGCTTTTGCCGAGAATAAGACATAGTAATATCTCTTATTATTTTTAAGTCCAATTATTTCATGCTTTTGCTAAACAATAATATATACAACTATAATAATCTGCTTATTAGTTGTTCCTTTACAATCATATAAGCCTCGTGTGGGTCATATTTCAACTTTGGGCGAATAAGATTTTTCGTATCTCCGAGAAAATCTCCATCTTGCATTTTCAGTTCCATATTGTTGATAAACTGCTTATACGTGGATGACTTTTCCACCACAAATGACATGTATCGCCTATAACACTGTGCGATTTCATCAACATTACAGTTCCGTTTGTATGTGTTGCGGCGATAGTGAGGTAAATTCTTTCTTCACTTCATCAACAGAGAACGTGCTAAATCCGTGAATTGCCTTATCGTTAATCCATGATCTAATAGTCATTGTGTAACATTTTATTGCAAAGATATATATTTTACTTTTATTATTGCAATAAGAAGTGTCAAAGATACTATATCGCCAAGTATATTTAAGATTCTTTTTCAGTAGGCTATATAACCGTCTTGGTGCTGTTGAAGCGAAATAGAGAGAGAAATAGACAGGTTGTGCATACCAATTATAATCAGTAATAAAAGGGAAGCACCGTTTGAATGCTTCCCTTATAAATAATGTGTATTCTATCAAGCCTTTTTAGCAGCTTTCTTTGGAGTTCTCTTAGCCTTTGGCTTTTCAGCTTTGGCAGGTGCTTCTTTTTTGACATCTTTTTCCTCCAACTTCTCAACCTTAGCTTTGAGGCGGATGATTTCCTTGTCTTTCATCTCGTTCTCGTCACCAAGGTTCTTGATAGTGGTGAGCAGTGAGTTCAACTCCTCGTTGTCGATATCCTCCGGATAGAGGGTGTTGACACGGTTCATGAAGTCACCAAGAATGTTCATGTAGTTGGTGAAAGCATCGAAAGGAGAGGAGTAGATACCACGGTCAAGACCAACATTTGACGGTTTCGTTGTCATGAAACGGAAGTTGTTGCTTGCCTGCAGATAATCCCAGTCCTGATTGATACGCGGGTCGTTGGCAATGCTTACACGGTCAGCGATGCTGTACAGTTTGTTGAAAGCCTCACGCTGCATAACGTTACCGAGCCAGCAGCTAACGTCGCGCTCCTCGTCAACCCATGACAGAGTATCAGGAACGTCGAGGTTGCCGACGCTGTTCATCTTCATGCAGATTTCAGAAGGAGTAGAGAATGTGATGCCCTTTTCCTTAGCGCAACCAGGTAAAGCCTTCATAAATTCTAAGATGTTGGATGAAAGCGGCTGAGCAATACCGAGGGCGGAAAGTTCCATGAAGATATTGATAACCTGCTCATCCTCCGGGAGAGAAGCAATCCTGTTGATATAAGTATCAGCAAACAGAGGATAACCATCCCATTCGCTGTTGTTGAAACGCAGACTGATATCATCACTAAGGTCAACATCCCTAAGCAACAGTTTGAGGTTTGGAGCCATAGGGCAGTTGTAAACATAGTGAGGAGACTTCCAGCCGAGCACGTGCTTTGCACCTTCGGTGAGCATACCCTTGAAGCCCATGGCAGCAGCCTGAGCACCGATATCATCGGTGTAGATCAATGAGGAGTTGCGCAATACAGTAGGTTCCTTGCCGAAATATTCCTTCATCTTGGCTACCTGCTTCTTAACATCAGCAGCGAAAGCCGTCTCGTTGACCAATGAAGAAAGGCCGTGAGAATACGGTTCAGCGAGAAATTCCACGCAACCTGTCTCGTTGAGTTCCTGCAACTTAGCCAACACCTGTGGAGCGTGCATTTCGAGTTGCTCAATACCAACACCAGAGAGTGAGAAAGCAATTTTGAAATAATTGCCGTGCTCTTTAATCATTTCCTGGAATGCGTTCAGTGCAGGCATGTATGAACGTTCTGCAATGTCGTTGATGCTACGCTCATTCTCGTAGTCATCATAATAGTAATGGTCAGTTCCTATATCGAAGAAACGATAACGCTTGAGATGAATAATCTGGTGTATCTCAAAATATAAGCATATAGTTTTCATAGTAAGTAATCTTTATTTGTTTTTAAAATGTTTGACATTTCTCCTTATTAATTATCTGATACCTAAGGTACGTTCATAG
>JAJQAR010000318.1 GCA_021203705.1 Prevotella sp.
TTTTGACCAGCAGACGCCGGCATAAGAGCTTCCCCTTCGTCTCGTGGGCTCGCACATGTGTTTAAGAGACAGACTTATACACACGCCGCATTGGTGACAGAATAGCTATCGAGATGCACCTCCGTATGCCCGGCGACATTACTCTTTACATTGCTCATAAACGTGCCACTGAAATAGAGGAACTCCTCCGCCACCATTTCGGCAAGGACACCCACATCATCCTCCACGTCGAGCCGTTAAAACAAGAGGGCAAATACGTTGACCCCGACAAAGAATAATTTATAAATCCATTTTATTTTGCAATTTGGAAAATAACAACTATTTTTGTAAATGATAAAATTTGGCTAAATCCTAAAACTATTATTATAAGCAGCCTAACTAATTAATACTTAACAAATTACGCAGCAAACTATTAAAACATATTATATGAAGAAAAGAATTTTACTCAACATTACATGTCTTTTGCTGTTCGCATTGTCTGCTAATGCGGAAGTAACAATTACACAAAGTGGCAACCAGACAACCATGGCAAACGGTATCATCCAGTTTATCATCGGTACCAACGGACGTATTTCCAATTTGAAATTAATCGGCGGCCTCAACGTATTAAGCAGCAACGGTATCTATTTCGACTACACCGGCACTGACGGCAACCTCTCTCTCAACCCATCTACCGTTACGGTAATCAAGAATGACTCTGATTATGCAGAGGTTCTTTACAGTAACACATCCGATGCAATCCAGTTCCAGCAGGGCTTCATTCTGCGTGAGGGTGAAAGTGGTCTCTACACTTACATTATTGCTAACGGTACTTCTACATCGTCAAGCAAGAAACTGCAAGAGGCTCGTGTCTGCACCCGTCTCGGCTCCAACTTCCTCGAAGGTTATGTGGATGATTCTATGCAAGGTACTATTCCTTCAAACGATGAGATGTCAACCGCTGAAAAAAACGAGATTCAGGATGCTACTTATGAACTGTCCGACGGTAGCATCTATACAAAGTACAATTGGGCTAACTATATCGTAAGGGACAGTGTACATGGTCTGACCAATGGAAAGACTGGTGTATGGAATATCGGTTGCTCTGACGAATATGTAAACGGTGGACCAATGCGCCAGGAACTCACGGTACATGCTACGAGCAAGTCGCCTATCTCTATCCAGATGTTGCAGGGTGAGCACTTCGGTGCTTCCGCACAGTACTTTAATGAGGGTGAACAGAAAATCTACGGCCCTATTTTCATCTACGTGAACAGGGGGGATTCTAAAGAAGATATGATTGCCGATGCAAAAGCAATGGCTCACCAAAAGGAGAGTGAATGGCCTTTCTCTTGGTTCGAGAACGACCTGTATCCTCTTGACCGTGCAACCGTTACCGGTCATCTGAATGTTACCACTGGTCAATCTAACGCCGGCGTGCAGATGATTCTCGCTGAACCAGGAACTGATGTTTATCTGCAAGGGAAGGGCTACATCTTCTGGGGACTTACTGACGAGAACGGTGATTTCGAGATTAAAAACGTGCGCAAGGGTGACTACACGCTTTATGGCTATGCCACTCAAGGTGATGTAACCGACGAGTTGGAATACACCGATGTCACCATAGATAGCGAAACTGTTGACTTGGGCGAGATTGAATGGACTCCTACTTGCTACGAGAACTTGCTCTGGTTAATTGGTGAAAACAACAGAATGTCCGACGAGTTTCACTATGGTGACACTTGCAGATTCTATGGATTGTGGGAACTCCCGCCATCGACTCTTACATACGTTGTCGGTCAGAGCGATCCTGCCGAAGACTGGTATTTCGCACAGAGCCAGGTTGGTACTTGGACCGTTCAATTCGACCTCGATGCCAACTACAGCGGTGATGCTCTCCTCACAGCTTCTATTGCAGGTGCTTCCAACTCTCCTTCCGTTACTGTTGCCATAAACGGCAATTCATTAGGAAAATGGAGCTTCTATGATGATGGTTCTACTCGCCGTAGCGCCGTAACAAGCGGACGCCACTCATTATACACTTTCAATTTCCCTGGCTCGTATCTACAGCAAGGCACTAACAACCTAACACTCACCTACTCTGGCAAAGATAAAGCTGCCGTTTTGTACGACTGCTTAAAGTTGGAGGCTAACGGCAAGGACGACACTGGCATTACAGAACTCTCCCTTGATAGCGACTCCAAGGTTGAACTTTATATGCTCAATGGCATCAAAGTCGGCACTTTCAACAGCATCAAGGATGTCAACATGAAAGGTGTTTACATCTACCGCCAAGGTGATAAGTCTGGCAAAATTAACTTGTAAGCAACAAAATCAATCTGTATGCCATCAAAAATACAGATTGTTAAAAGCCTACATAGCAAAAACCGAAGGCCATCCCTTCGGTTTTTACATTTATCGTTAATCAATTTATGCAAGCTGCCCTCAAGCAAAGAACACAAGCAAAAATGTTACGCAAGCAAAAAGGAATTCTTCACTCTTAACTCTTCACTCTTAACTCTTCATTCTTAACTCTTCATTCTTCACTCCACACATTCGGCTTTAGCCGCCTTGTCAATAGTGTGCCAAACGTACACAATATATGCCAGCACGAATGGTATCAATATTGACACCACTGACATCACGCTTAGCGTGAACTCGCTACTGCAACTGTTTGCTATTGTCAAACTGCTTTGCAGGTCTGCTGTAGAAGGATAATATGCCGTGTTGTTCCAGCCGGCACAGAGCAGAAGACTGAGCACTGCAAGAACGGTACCGATACCTGAATACCAAATTCCGCCTGTCTTTGTCTTGCCCAACAAAGTGGCGATTACACCGTAAAGGTACAGCACCACACCTACAACCAATATCAATGCGACATACCACATATCAACGAGGTTGTTGAAATACTTGTAAGGTTCAATGATTATCTCTCCCGTCGCAGGAATATACCCAAATCCGTCTTTTACCAAAACGTGTATCAGGAAAGCCACAAACAACACCACAAACGGCAGGGCTGCTATCATAAGTTGCTTTTTCGCACGACTGCTTATATTCTTGTCTTTCACATTGTTCATAATATAAAGTATTCCAAGCGAGCGTGCGAGGAACATCACGGCAAGTCCTATTACCAAATTCCAGGGGTCGAGCAATGCGTCAAGTCCGTTACTTGCATTTGCCCACTTACTTATTATCGGACTGATGCCACCTGTTATCACCATTTTGTCAACAAGGAAATTTGAGCCATTAAAAAATGTTCCTACCGCCCCACCAATGAGCAATGGACCAACTAACCCGTTTATCAACAAGAACTTGCGGAACGTATTGTTTCCAAGCAGGTTGCCAATCTTATTTTGGAACTCATAGCTTACTGCCTGCAACACGAATGTGAACAGTATTATCATCCACAACCAATATGCACCGCCGAAACTGGTACTGTAGAACAATGGGAATGAGGCGAAAAACGCACCGCCGAATGTTACAAGTGTGGTGAATGTGAGTTCCCACTTGCGCCCTGTTGACTCCACTATCATCTTCTGCTCACTGTCGTTCTTCGCAAGGTTGAATATCGCACCATTTGCACCCTGAACGAACATCATGAACACGAGTAACGCCCCAAGGAGCGACACTAAAAACCACCAATAATGCTGCAAAAAATCGTATGTCATAATAGTTCCTCCTTTTATCGTTATTTATTTACTTTGGTGAACAACGGACCTTTCTTTACCGCCTTGCACATAATACTTATCTCCACTACCAACAGCAGTGTGAACAGCACGAGGAAGATGAAGAACGTAAGCATCACCGAACCAACGTTGATATCTGATACGGCAACCCACGTCGGCAACATATCCTGAATGGTCCACGGCTGTCTGCCAAGCTCTGCCAATACCCAGCCCGACTCACTAGCGATATAGCCCAATGGCAGCATCACAATTCCTACTACCTGCAACCAACGGTGTTTAGTAAAGTCTTTCTTGTATGCGAAGAACAATGCTACTATGAAGAACAACACGAACAGCATGCCTAATCCTACCATAATACGGAATGTCCAAAAACAAATCGGTACAAACGGTACTATCTGTTCGGCATTATCAACATATCCGTAACCGAAATATTGTATGTTGGATTCCATTACCTTCCTGCTTTCCTCAACAGCTTCCTCATCACCACTCTCTTTCGCTTTCCTGTATGTCGAGAGTGCTTTAACTGCCTGCTTTCCTCGTTCCATTTTCTTGTCAAGCGATGGGGCAATAGTTCCGTCAGGCTGAGTGTAACCGCCTTTGATTAAGTCATTTATACCTGGCACATATCCATCAAAATCTCGTGTGGCAAGGAATGACAGCATCTTCGGCACTCCTATCGTCATTGGTGCTTCCTTACCTGACGCATAGTCGGGTTGCTTGAATGGATTTAACAGTGATACCAATGTCAGACTTACTCCGTTATCTCCATCGTAAAGGGCTTCCATTGCTGCCAATTTCATCGGTTGCGACTTTGCCACCATGTATGCCGACTTGTCGCCTGTGTGCATAGTGAGCAACGCTGATACAAGTCCCACTATTGAAGCAATCTTGATGCTCTGCACTGCCAAATGTCGCTCTCCTTCCAAATTTTCACTGCTCTTGCTCTTCCTGAAAAGGTAATAGCAACTTACTGCGGCAACGAACAATGCTCCGATAATCCATGCAGATATTACGGTATGGAAAAACTTGTCTATGGCGAATGGAGACAGTGCCACGTCCATAAACGATGTCATCTCATTGCGCATAGTGTCGGGATTGAACGTCTGACCCGTAGGATACTGCATCCAGGCGTTTGCCACGAGTATCCACCAAGCCGAGATTGTAGCTCCTATTCCCGTCAGCCATGTGGACGTCAGGTGGAATTTCTTTGACACCTTGTCCCAACCGAAGAACATCACACCTACAAATGTCGCTTCTAAGAAGAACGCCACAATACCTTCTACCGCTAATGGTGCACCGAACACGTCACCTACAAGCCATGAGTAGTTGCTCCAGTTGGTACCGAACTCAAACTCAAGGATAATGCCCGTGGCTACTCCCATCGCGAAGTTGATACCGAAGAGTTTCTGCCAGAAACGTGCCGTGTCCTTCCAGAACACGTTGCCCGTGCGGTAATAGCAGGTCTCCATGATTCCCATAATCAGCGCAAGTCCCAACGTAAGCGGGACGAATAGCCAGTGATATATGGCTGTCAGGGCAAACTGAGCCCTCGACCAGTTGACGGCTTCTGCGCCTACGCTTAATAGTAAGTCTGTCATAAAATTCAATGTTTATGTTTTCAATAATAATAGTCAAAGGCTACGACAATCCCAAGCCAAGACATTTCTGCCCCAACTTCTAATCATCGTCGCTCAACATCATTTGGGATGACACGTATGCGGCCTCGTTGCCCTTGCCTGCTCTCTCTTTCAACGTGTCTGGCATGAAGAACAGTCTTAAAATGATGAATATGATGAATAGCTTGACAAGCACTACTACCCACAGCACTCGCCCTACATCCATGTTCTTGAATCCTTCCTTATAGAAATCAAAAACCCTCCGGAAAACGCTTTTCTTCTTCATAGCATCACTCTAACGTTCTGTAAGGCAAATCCCCCTCCTTAAAAT